>NZ_BBSK01000011.1:0-170980 GCF_001319805.1 Burkholderia sp. E168m22 | reverse complement strand
TGCTACGCGACCGGCGCGCTCGGCGGCCTGCCCGCCGATGCATGCACGCCCGAGCTGTGGCTCGACGACGAACGTGACGACGCGCTCGCCCGCCGGCTGCTCGATGCCGCGTCGCACGGCCCGTCGGCGGGCGCGGCGCCCTGGCGCTGCCGGCAATGCGGCGAAGCGCTCGAAGCGCAATTCACCGCGTGCTGGCAATGCGGCGCCGTGCGCGACCCGCTCGATGACTGAACGTACTATCGTGGCGCACAGCGAAAAGGCCGGCATCGAGCCGGCCTTTTCATTTCGTCGCGCGCTGCGCTAGCGCGTCACGATACCCAGACGGCCAGCGTCAGCATCAACAGCAGGATCATCCACAGAATCACCGCTCGCCATACGAGACCAACCGCCGACTGCAGCGTGCGCGGCGTGCAATCGTCACCGACCGTCAACGGACCGCTATCGCCAACCGCCAGCGCATCGAGGCTCGACGGTTCCGCGAGCGGCCCCGCGAGACGCGCGCCGAGCGCCCCGCTGCCGGCGGCCAGCAGTACGCCGTCGTTCGGGTCGGGCCACTGGCGCGTATGGTTGCGCCACGCGTAGATCGCATCCTCGAAATTGCCGACGATCGCGAAACCGAGCGCCGTCAGTCGGGACGGAATCCAGTCGATCACGAAGAACGCGCGCTGCGCGAACGTCGAGAACGCGGCCGTGCGGTCCTCGCCCGGCGTCGACCAGCTGCGCGCGAGGTATTCGGAAATCCGGTACAGCACGGCGCCGGCCGGGCCGAGCGGCAGCACGTACCAGAAGAACACGCCGAAGACGTGGCGATGCGACGCGACGACCGCATGGATCAGCGTATGGCGGACGATCTCGCCGACCGGCATGTCGACCGTGTCGATACCCGTCCACTCGTGCAGGATTTCACGCGCGCGCGGTACGTCGTCGTTGTTGAGCGCGAGATGGATATCGGTGAAGTAGTGGCTGAACTGACGGAAGCCGAGCGTGAAATACACGACGGCGACGTTCCACAGGAACGCGAGCACGAAGCTCACCTTGTACAGCAGGAAATAGATCAGCGCGACGATCAGCACCCACGGCAGCACGACCGCGAGCCATGCGAGAAGCCCGTGTTTCTGCTTGCCGGCGTCGAGGCCATGCGCGACGGTTTCCGCATGAAACTGGAACAGCGCGAACACCGGATTGCTCGGCGACAACGCGCGGACCTGTTCGATGATGAGAGCGAGGAGAACCGAAAAGAAAGTCATGCGTGGCGCCGTCTTCGGAGTTATGTCATTTTTTGCATAACGATAGCACAGCGTCAGCCGCGCATGGCTGCCGGTGCAGTGGCCCGACGGCAGCTCGCACGCGCCAGCCGGCACGCCCGCCTAGCCGGCGGCCAAGAAGCGATACAGATTGCGAAACATGGCGGCAGTTGCGCCCCAGATGAAGTAATGCCCGTCCGGCTCGCCGTTCGGATAGGGCATGGCAAAAAAACGACGCTCGCCGCCTTCCCACCGGAACACGCGGACCTGATGGTTCGCGGGATTCATCACGAACGCGAGCGGCACTTCGAAAATCTCGGCGACTTCGAAGGTGTCGGCCTGTACCGTGAACGGCGGATGCACGAGGCCGACGACCGGCGTCACGCAGAAACCCGTGCCGGTCAGGTAGTCGGGCAGCACACCGAGAATCTCGACGCGTTCGGCGTCCAGCCCGATCTCTTCCTTCGCCTCGCGCAGCGCGGTGGCTGTCGCATCGCGGTCGAACGGCTCGCGACGGCCGCCGGGAAAACTGATTTGCCCGGCGTGGTCGTTCAGGTGATCGGCGCGCTGCGTCAGCAGCACGGTGAGGCCCGACTCGCGGACGACGAGCGGCACGAGAACGGCCGCGCTACGCGGATCGACGCCCTCCTGCAGCCTCGCCTCGCCGGGCTCGACGCTCCATTCGAGCGTGCGTGCGAAACGTTCGCGCAGGCCGGACGGCGTCAGCAACCGGGAATCGATGACAGGCAGGCCGGCACCGGTGCCTTCGACCGGCAAGACTTCGGGATCGATGATGGGGCGGCGATTCAATGGGGCTCTCGGGTTCGTGTCGTATCGAGCATATTGTCGCGCCAGAATGAAAAAAGCACCCGGCTGGGTGCTTTTTCCTTACAGCTCTTACTCTTGGGAAGCTGCTGCGGCACGATCCTTCGACACCAGCTTTTCCTTGATACGAGCCGACTTGCCCGAACGCTCGCGCAGGTAGTACAGCTTCGCACGACGCACATCACCGCGACGCTTCACGACGATGCTTGCCAGCAGCGGCGAGTACGTCTGGAACGTACGCTCGACGCCTTCGCCCGACGAGATCTTGCGGACGATGAAGTTCGAGTTCAGACCACGATTGCGAATCGCGATCACGACGCCTTCGTAAGCCTGAACGCGCTTGCGGTTACCTTCAACCACGTTCACGTTCACGATCACCGTGTCGCCCGGGGCGAAATCGGGGATGGTCTTGCCGGCGAGCGCGCGCTCGATTTCTTCCTGCTCAAGTTTTGCGATCAGATTCATTACTGACTCCTTATGCCATCGTGTCGGCGTTGACACCCGCCTGCTTCCAGGCCTGGCCCCGATAGAGGATGGATTCACATCAGGCGCCGCACACGCATGTACGGCACCGCCAATTCCCGCTCGCGCAGCCGCCTCAGGAGGCGTCCTTCGCTTCGCGTGCGAGGTTCGCGAGCCAAGCCTCGTCGGCCCGGCTCAACAACTTTTCGCGGCGCGCCCGGACGATCAGGTCCGGCCGCTTCCGCAACGTATTCCTCAATGCTTCCTGGCGCCGCCACTTCTCGATCTCGGCATGATGCCCGCCGAGCAGCACGTCCGGCACGCGTACACCGTCGTATTCCTCGGGGCGCGTGTAGTGCGGACAATCGAGCAGGCCATCGGCGAAGCTGTCCTGCACGGCCGACAACGAATCGTTCAGCACGCCGGGCAGCAACCGCACGACTGCATCCATCATTGCCATCGCCGGCAGCTCGCCGCCCGACAGCACGAAATCGCCGAGGCTGATTTCCTCGTCGACGCAACGGTCGAGCAGGCGCTGGTCGATCGCTTCGTAGCGACCGCACAGCACGACGACGCCGGGTTCCTGCGCCATCCGCACCGCGCGATCGTGCGTGAGCGGCGCGCCTTGCGGCGACATCATCACGACGCGCGTGCTCGCGATGCCCTGCTCCGCCTGCGCCGCTTTCGCGGCGTCGATTGCGGCTTCGAGCGGCCTGGCCAGCATCACCATGCCCGGACCACCGCCGTACGGACGATCGTCGACCGTGCGGTAGTTGTCCGTCGTGAAATCACGCGGGTTCCAGGTGCGCAACCCGAAGCGCCCCTGCTTGACGGCCCGGCTGGTGATTCCCCAGTCGGTCAGTGCACGGAACATCTCGGGAAAGAGCGTGACGACGTCGAACTGCACCGCGCTCTCGGTAACCTGGTTCATTTCAGTAATCGGCTTCCCAGTCGACGACGATGCGACGCGCCGCCTGATCCACCGTTTTGACGTAGACGCCGACGAACGGAATCAACCGCTCGTCGGTGGTCGGCTGACCGTCTTTGCCGGTTGCCGGATACTCGACACGCATGATCGAATGCACGCCGTTGTCGATCATCCCGCTCACCTTCCCGAGCGCCACCGATTGCTCGTTGACGACCTCGAGACCGATCAGGTCGACCCAATAGAATTCGTCCGCGGCGAGTGCCGGGAAATCTTCCCGGCGCACGAACACGCGAAAACCGCGCATGGACAGCGCAGCATCGCGGTCGCTGACGCCCGCGGGTTGCGCAACGACAGTGTCGCTGTGCGTCTTCGACTGCATGATGCGGACGGAAAGCCGCTCCGCACCGCGCTCCAGCCACCAGCGACGCGCGTTGAGCAGCGCGTCGCCGCCGCGACCGGCATCGGCATGCGTCGCCACCTTGACCCAGCCCTTCAGGCCGTAGGCGTCGACCACCGCCCCGACCTCGACGGCATCGTCGGGCCAGGCCTGCGTCGCTTCGGGACTGCCTTGTTCGACAGCCTGACCGGCGTTCGCGACCGAGTCGCGCTCGACCGGCTTGCGGACGAATGCGCCGAATGACGCACGCCCGCGCCTTGCATTACCGGAATCGTGACCCGCCATCAATGCACCTCACAGCCGGCACGACCGGCACACCGTGCCATGTTAGGCAGCCGGTTGCGCCTTTTGCGCTTCCTTCACGAGACGCTGGACGGTCGGCGACAGTTGCGCGCCAACGCCTTGCCAGTACGTCAGGCGATCCTGAGCGATACGCAGCGATTCGCCCTTCGTGGCGACCGGATTGTAGAAGCCGACGCGCTCGATGAAGCGGCCGTCACGACGGTTGCGCGAATCGGTAGCAACGATGTTGTAGAACGGGCGCTTCTTCGAGCCGCCACGAGCCAGACGGATGATAACCATATGATGTCCTTCGGGAAAACCGGGTTCGAAACTACTGAAACACGCGATTATAGCCGGAAACCAGAGGTACAACAAACACTTACGCGTAAAAAACCGCGGACGGCCCGTCCGCCGGGCATACAATCGTCGTGTCCAGGACGTTCCCGACCGTCATGCCGCCCCTTCGCGCCGCCCCGATGCGCCGCGCCCAGCGCCAAGTCGCAGCGCTGCTGGCCGGCCTTGCCTGCCTCGCGTCCGCATCGGCGTTTGCCGCGCCGCTGCCGGTGAACGAACTCGTCGTGCCGCCGGGCTTCCATATAGACGTGCTGACCGACGCCGTCCCGGCCGCGCGCGAAATGGCATGGTCGCCACGCGGCATCCTGTATGTCGGCTCGCGGGACGGCCGCGTCCACGCGTTCGTCATGCACGAGGGCCGGATCAATGCGCACTATGTCGTCGCGTCCGGGCTCGACCTGCCCGTCGGCGTCGCCTACCGCGACGGCGCCCTCTATATATCCGCCGTCTCGCGCATCCTGCGCCTCGATCATATCGACGACCGGCTCGCAAAACCGCCCGCCCCCGTCGTCGTGACCGACGCGCTGCCGACCGACCACCATCACGGCTGGAAATTCATCGCGTTCGGCCCCGACGGCAAGCTGTACGTGCCGACCGGCGCGCCGTGCAATGTCTGCCTCCCCGATCGCAATCGCTACGCGATCATTGCGCGGATGAATGCCGACGGCAGCGGACGCGAAGTGGTCGCCCGCGGCATACGCAATACGGTCGGCTTTGCATGGCACCCGGAGTCGGGCGAGCTGTGGTTCACCGACAACGGGCGCGACATGATGGGCGACGACGTACCGGACGACAAGCTGAACCGCGCGCCGCGCGCCGGCCTCGATTTCGGCTTTCCATACTGCCACGGCGGCGATACGCCCGACCCCGAATTCGGCAGCGCCGACGTCTGCCGACGTTATGTGCCGCCCGTCCTGAAACTCGGCGCGCACGTCGCGGCGCTCGGGATGCGCTTCTACACCGGGCCGATGTTTCCGGCGTCGTATCGCAATAATGTCTTCATTGCCGAACACGGCTCGTGGAACCGCAGCACGAAGGTCGGCTACCGCGTGATGCGCGTGGTCGTCTCGGCGGACGGCCGCCACGCTCGGCAGACACCGTTCGTCACGGGGTGGCTGCGGCCCGACGGCACGGTATGGGGACGCCCGGCCGATGTATTGCCGCTGCCGGACGGATCGCTGCTCGTCAGCGACGATTACGCGGGCGCGATCTACCGCGTGACTTATGCGGCACCTTGACGCAGCGGAGGGGTGACCGGGCCCGACCGGGCATCGTAGAATGCGTGCCGGGCCGCGCGCCCGCGCCGGCCTGCCGGCCCCGCCCATGCCAACGACAACACGCCGCCATCCATGTCCAGCAGCACCGCATCGCCCCGCCGCTTCCGCTCCAAGACGCTCACCGCCGCCCTCGCGTTCCTGCTCGGGTCGATCGGCGCACACCGCTTCTATCTGTACGGCTTTCGCGACGTGTACGGCTGGGCCCACTTGCTCGCCACGATCGTCGGCATCCCGGGCTTCCTGCTGCTCGCCGCCACCCAGCGCAGCGCCGGCCTTGGCTGGTGGCTCGCGGTACCCGGCGCCATCTCGCTGCTGGCGGCATTTCTCGCCGCACTCGTCTACGGGCTGCGCCCCGACGAAAAATGGGATGCGCAATTCAACGCGGACACCGGCAAGCACAGCAAGTCAGGCTGGACCGTCATCTTCGTCGTGATCTTCTCGCTGCTGATCGGCGCGTTCCTGTTGATGACCGCGCTCGCGCTGTCGTTCCAGACATACTTCGAATCGCAGGTCGAAGCAGCCAAGCAGATTTCGCAGTAAGCACGACCAATACGGTCGATACGGCTCGCCGGCAACTGCGTTGCCTGCCGGTCAGAACAGGTTCAACTGCATGTCGTCGCGCGACTTCGCGCCGGCTGCACGAACCGCGACACGCGGCGCCGGCACCGCGGCGGCCGGCGCACCGCTGAACCGCGACAGATCGAGAATGCCGTTCGTGCGTTCGTTCAACCCGAGCCGCTTGACCGCCTGACGGAAGCGCTGCCGCAACAGGTCGGCCCAGATCCCCTCCCCCTTCATCCGTTTCGAGAAATCCGAGTCGTAATCCTTGCCGCCGCGCATGTCGCGCACGCGGTTCATCACGCGCTCCGCACGATCGGGAAAATGCGCGGCAAGCCACTGCTTGAACAGCGGCGCAACCTCCCACGGCAACCTCAGGATGATGTAGCTCGCATGCGTCGCGCCGGCTTCCGCGCAGGCCTCCAGCACGCGCTCCATGTCGGGCTCGGTCACGAACGGGATCACTGGTGCGATGCTCACGCCGACCGGCACGCCCGCATCGCGCAGCGCGCGGATCGTACGCAACCGCCGCGCCGGGGTGGCCGCGCGCGGCTCGAGCGTGCGCGCGAGCTCGGCATCGAGCGTCGTGATCGTGACCGCCGCCATCACCTGCCCGCGTTCGGCCATCGGCGCGAGCAGGTCGAGATCGCGCTCGATCAGCGACGACTTCGTGATCGCCGCGAACGGCAGCCCGCGATCGTGCATCACCTGGATCACGCTGCGCGTGATGCGCAGGTCGCGCTCGACCGGCTGGTACGCGTCGGTATTGACGCCGAGCGCGATCGGCTCCGGCACGTAGCGCTTGCGCGAAATCTCGCGCTCGAGCAGTTCGGCCGCGTTCACCTTCGCGTAGATGCGGCTTTCGAAATCGAGCCCCGGCGACAGCCCGAGGTAGCTGTGCGTCGGCCGCGCGAAGCAATAGATACAACCGTGCTCGCAGCCGCGATACGGATTGAGCGACACGCTGAACGGAATATCGGGCGACTGGTTACGCGTCAGGATGCTCTTCGCCCGCTCCTCGAATACCTGCGTGCGCAGCGGCGCGGGGAAATCGGCATCGTCGGACGCGTGCGTCCAGCCGTCGTCCACCGCTTCGCGCTGCGCAATTTCATACCGCCCCTGCAGGTTGTCGACCGCACCGCGCCCCTTGCGGGGCACGGGCGGCGCTATCGGAAATTCGTTGTCGGACCGATCGTCCATGTGCCCACCCATTCGCCTGCACCCAATACTGTACATTTATACAGTATTGGGTGCAGCATGCCAAGGGCGGCATAAAGGGCCCGACGGCGAACCGCCGCCGCGTCACTCGCCGACGGCGATCGTCAGCGTTTCCTTGATTTCCTCCATCACGACATAGCTCTTCGACTGCACGGCGCCCGGCAACTGCAGCAGGATGTCGCCCAGCAGTTTCCGGTAGTCGGCCATCTCGCCGATCCGCGCCTTGATCAGGTAGTCGAAATCGCCGGAGACGAGATGGCATTCGAGCACCTCGTCGATCTTCATCACTTCGCGGCGGAATTGCTCGAACATGTTGCCGCCCTTGTGGCCGAGCGTGATCTCGACGAACACCAGCAGCGCGGCCCCCAACTGGCCCGGATCGACCCGCGCGTGATAGCCGGTGATCACGCCGTCGCGCTCCATGCGCCTCACGCGCTCGATGCACGGCGTGACGGTCAGTCCGACCTGTTCCGCGAGGTCTTTCATCGCCATCCGGCCGTCGTCCTGGAGCAGTTTCAGGATGCGCCGGTCGAGCTTGTCGAGCGAGCGTACGGGCTGACGTTGCGTTCTCATTTGTTTATGCTGAAAACCAGAAAAATACAATAACAAAAACTGCACATTCGACAATACCATAGCGCAAAAAACTAGATCAGCTAGAGGTTACACGGAGCCGCAGGTGCGCCCGGCCTCGACCTGATTCCTTCGATCTGGAGCAGCTATGCGAGTCGTCATTCTGGGCAGCGGTGTAGTGGGCGTGGCAAGCGCGTATTACCTTGCGCGCGCCGGCCATGAAGTCACGGTGATCGACCGGGAAGCCGGCCCGGCGCTGGAGACGAGTTTCGCGAACGCAGGCCAGATCTCGCCCGGCTATGCGGCGCCGTGGGCCGCGCCCGGCGTGCCGCTGAAGGCCGTCAAATGGATGTTCGAAAAGCACGCGCCGCTCGCGATCCGCCTCGACGGCACGCGCTTCCAGCTCCAGTGGATGGTTCAGATGCTGCGCAACTGCACGGCCGAGCGCTATGCAGTCAACAAGGGCCGGATGGTCCGTCTCGCCGAATACAGCCGCGACTGCCTGCAGGCGCTGCGCGCCGATACCGGCATCCAGTACGAAGGCCGCACGGGCGGCACGCTGCAACTGTTCCGCACGCAGCAGCAGCTCGACGGCGCGGCGAAGGACATCGCCGTGCTGCAGGAAGCGAACGTGCCGTTCGAACTGCTGTCGCCGGCCGAGTTGAAGCAAGCCGAACCGGCGCTCGCCGCCGTCTCGCACAAGCTGACGGGTGGCCTGCGCCTGCCGGGCGACGAAACGGGCGATTGCCAGTTGTTCACGACGCGCCTCGCCGCGCTCGCCGAATCGCTCGGCGTCAAGTTCCGCTACAACACGCCGATCGATGCACTCGCGATCGCGGGCGGCAAGATCGCCGGCGTGCAGTGCGGCAGCGAGACGGTGCGCGCGGATGCGTACGTCGTCGCGCTCGGTTCGTACTCGACGAACTTCATCTCGAACCTGATGAAGATCCCCGTCTATCCGCTGAAGGGCTATTCGATCACCGCGCCGATCGTCGACGCAGCGGCCGCGCCCGTATCGACCGTGCTCGACGAGACCTACAAGATCGCGATCACGCGCTTCGACCAGCGCATCCGCGTCGGCGGCATGGCGGAAATCGTCGGCTTCGACAAGACGCTGCGCGCGACGCGCCGCGAGACACTCGAGATGTGCGTAAACGACCTCTTCCCGGGCGGCGGCGACACGTCGAAGGCCACGTTCTGGACGGGCCTGCGCCCGATGACGCCGGACGGCACGCCGATCGTCGGCCGCACGCCGGTGTCGAACCTGTTCCTGAACACCGGCCACGGCACGCTCGGCTGGACGATGTCGTGCGGCTCGGGCCAACTGCTCGCCGACCTGATCTCCGGGAAGAAGCCGGCGATCCAGGCCGACGACCTGTCGGTGCATCGTTACCTGAAGGACGCGCCCGGCCAGACGCGCCCCGCCTACGCGTAAATCGGAACGGCCCGCGGCGATGCGGGCTCGTTGCATCAGCGAAAAAGGCGCCCGAGGGCGCCTTTTTCGTTTCGGCGACTGCGCGTGCGAGCACCCGCTCGGCACGAGGCTTCGGTCGACATGTGCATGGCGCTTGTCGCGCGTCGGGCGAATCGACGCTATCGAACGGACGTACGTGCACGACGATGCGTTCCGCTCGGCACCGGGCAATCGCGGATCGTCCGGGCGAACGACGCGCGCACCTCTTCAGCGAGGACACAACAAAAAGGGGCGCTCATCGCGCCCCTCGTGCTACATGCTTACCGCCGAAGCGTCACGCCGCATCAGCCGAGTTCGGTCACGAGCTCCGGCACGAGCGAGAACAGATCGCCGACGAGGCCGTAATCGGCCACGCTGAAGATCGGCGCTTCCGGGTCCTTGTTGATCGCGACGATCACCTTCGAATCCTTCATGCCGGCCAGATGCTGGATCGCACCCGAGATACCGACCGCGATGTACAACTGCGGCGCGACGATCTTGCCGGTCTGGCCGACCTGGTAGTCGTTCGGCACGTAGCCGGCGTCGACTGCCGCGCGCGATGCGCCGAGCGCTGCCGACAGCTTGTCGGCCAGCGGCTCCAGCACCTTCGTGTAGTTCTCGCCGCTGCCCAGACCGCGGCCGCCCGACACGATGATGCTCGCCGACGTCAGTTCCGGACGGTCCAGCTTCGTCACTTCACGGCTCACGAACTGCGACTTGCCGGCGTCTGCCGCTGCTTCGATCTTGTCGACCGATGCGCTGCCGCCTTCCGCTGCCACCGGATCGAAACCGGTCGCACGCACCGTGATCACCTTGATCGGATCGCTCGACTGCACCGTCGCGATCGCGTTGCCCGCGTAGATCGGGCGCTCGAACGTGTCGGCCGAATCGACTGCCGTGATGTCCGAGATCTGCGCGACGTCCAGCTTCGCGGCGATACGCGGCGCGATGTTCTTGCCGTAGGCCGTCGCCGGCGCGAGGATGTGCGAGTAGTCCTTCGCGATGTTCAGCGCGGTCGCCTCGACGTTTTCCGCCAGGCCTTCGGCCAGTTGCGGCGCGTCGGCCAGCAGCACCTTCGAGACACCTGCGATCTTCGCTGCCGCGTCGGCAGCCGCTTGCGCGTTGTGGCCCGCGACCAGCACGTGGATGTCGCCGCCGATCTTCGCGGCCGCCGCCACCGTGTTCAGCGTCGCGGCCTTGATCGACGCGTTGTCGTGTTCTGCAATCACCAGAATCGTCATTTCTTTGCGCTCCCTCTTACAGCACCTTGGCTTCGGTCTTCAGCTTCTCGACCAGCGTCTTCACGTCCGGCACCTTCACGCCGGCTGCACGCTTCGGCGGCTCGACCACCTTCAGCGTCTTCAGACGCGGTGCGACGTCCACACCGAGGTCTTCCGGCTTCACGGTTTCCAGCGGCTTCTTCTTCGCCTTCATGATGTTTGGCAGCGTCACGTAGCGCGGCTCGTTCAGGCGCAGGTCGGTCGTCACGACCGCCGGCAGCGTCAGCGACAGCGTTTCCGCGCCGCCGTCGACTTCACGTGCCACCGTTGCCTTGCCGTCGGCCACCGTCACCTTCGACGCGAACGTCGCTTGCGGGAGACCTGCCAGCGCAGCCAGCATCTGGCCCGTCTGGTTCGAATCGTCGTCGATCGCCTGCTTGCCGAGGATCACCAGCTGCGGCTGTTCCTTGTCGACCAGCGCTTTCAGGATCTTCGCGACGGCCAGCGGCTCGACGCTGTCGTTCGACTCGACGAGGATCGCGCGATCCGCGCCGATCGCGAGCGCCGTGCGCAGCGTTTCCTGCGCTTGCGTCACGCCCACCGACACCGCGATCACTTCGGTCGCGACGCCTGCTTCCTTGAGGCGCACCGCTTCTTCAACGGCGATTTCGTCGAACGGGTTCATCGACATCTTCACGTTCGCGATGTCGACGCCCGTGTTGTCCGACTTCACGCGGACCTTCACGTTGTAATCGACCACTCTTTTCACTGGCACCAGGATTTTCATGCACACGCTCCAAAGTTACGAATACGACCAGAGGCCATTTTATAGCGAGGCCTCATGACTGCGCGGCCAGGCGGACCCAACCATGATGGTTGTCGAGGATACCGCTTCTTGGCGACGCGCCAATGATAGCGAACGGTCGTTCTATTTTAAAAGAGAAAAAACCCGGACGCAAAGCCCGGGTTTTCGATCATCGACTCTAATCCCGCCGGGCGTCCCGTGCTCCGCCCCGTTACCAGGCGGCGATGACCGCGCCGCCGAACTTGCCTTCGATGAACTGCTTCACGTCGGCCGAGTGATACGCCGCAATCAGCTTAGCGACCCACGGCTTGTTCCGGTCCGCCTCACGGATCGCGAGGATGTTCGCGTACGGGCCGCTCGGGCCCTCGATCGCGATCGCGTCCTGCTTCGGTTTCAACCCCGCTTCCATCGCGTAATTGGTATTGATCGCGGCCGCGTCGACGTCGCCGAGCGAGCGCGGAATCTGCGCCGCGTCGAGCTCGACGATCTTCAGCTTGCGCGGATTGTCGACGATATCGAGCGGCGTCGCCTTCAGCCCCGCATCCGCGCGCAGCTTCAGCAGCCCCTGCTTCTGCAGCAACAGCAACGCGCGGCCGCCGTTGGTCGGATCGTTCGGGACCGCGACGCGCGCGCCCGGCTTCAGTTCGGCCAGCGACTTCACGCGCTTCGAGTAGATGCCCATCGGGAACGTGACGGTATCGGCGACCTTGATCAGTTTGTAGCCGCGATCCTTCACCTGCGCCTGCAGATACGGATCGTGCTGGTAGCTGTTCGCGTCGAGGTCGCCCGACGCGAGCGCGGCGTTCGGCTGCACGTAATCGGAGAATTCGACGATGCGGATCTCCAGGCCGTCCTTCGCCGCGACCTTCTTCACCACTTCCATGATCTGCGCGTGCGGGCCGCCCGTCACGCCGACCTTGATGGTTTCGGCGTGGGCATGCGCGCCCGCGAACAGTGCGGCCGCGCCCAGTGCCACCGCGAATTTCAGCATGAAGCGTCGTTGCATCGTTTCTCCCCTATCGGATCGGTTTGGTCTTATTTGTGGCTCAACCGGCGCACCAGCCAGTCGCCGAACGATTGCACGATCTGCACGAACACGATCAGGATCGCGACGACCGTCCACATCACTTCCGGCAGATAGCGCTGGTAACCGTAACGGATCCCGAGATCGCCGAGCCCGCCGCCGCCGATCGCGCCCGCCATCGCCGAATAGCCGACCAGCGACACGAACGTGATCGTCAGGCCCGCGACGATGCCCGGCAGCGATTCGGGCAACAACACCTTGAAGACGATCTGCGACGTGGTCGCGCCCATCGATTGCGCGGCCTCGATCAATCCGCGGTCGACCTCGCGCAGCGCCGTTTCGACGAGACGCGCGATGAACGGCGCGGACGCGAGCGTCAGCGGCACGACCGCCGCGGCCGTGCCGATCGACGAACCGGTGACGAGCCGCGTGAACGGGATCACCGCGACCAGCAGGATGATGAACGGCGTCGAACGGACCGCGTTCACGATGCCGCCGAGCACGCGATTCACCGCGAGGTTCTGCAGCACGCCCTGGCGATCGGTCAGGTACAGCAGCACGCCGAGCGGCAGGCCGACGAGCGCGCCGACCGCCCCGGAGATGCCGACCATGATCAGCGTCTCCCAGAACGACTGCACGAACATATCGAACATCTCACTCAACATACGAAAGCTCCTCTACCACCACACCTTGCTCGCGCAGGAACGCGAGCGCCTGCCCGACCTTGCCCGGCTCGCCGCCCGCGAGCACCGCGAGCGAACCGAATGCCTGCCCCTGGATCTCGTCGATCTGGCCATGCAGGATGTTGAAATCGAGTTCGTACCGGCGGATCGTCTCCGACAGGATCGGCTGGTCGACCCCCGAGCCCGTGAACGCGAGCCGCAGCAGATGTCCGCGGCCCGTCTTCAACCGCTCGGCCACGCGCGCCTTCAGCGCGGGCGGCAGTTCCTGCGCGATCACGTCGCCGATCAGCGCACGCGTCACTTCGTGATGCGGCTGCAGGAACACGTCGATCACGCGGCCTTCCTCGACCACGCGCCCCGCGTCGAGCACCGCGACGCGATCGCAGACCTGCTTGATCACTTCCATCTGGTGCGTGATCAACACGATCGTCAGGCCGAGCTCGCGATTGATGCGTTTCAGCAGGTCGAGAATCGAACGCGTGGTTTCGGGATCGAGCGCGGACGTCGCTTCGTCCGACAGCAGCACCTTCGGCTGGCTCGCCAGCGCGCGGGCGATGCCGACGCGCTGCTTCTGCCCGCCGCTGATCTGCGACGGATAGCGATCCTTCTGCGCGGACAGCCCGACCAGATCGAGCAGCGGCAGCACGGCGGCCTCGATGTCGGCACGGCTCGCGCCGGCCAGTTCCAGCGGCAGCGCGACGTTGTCGAACACCGTGCGCGACGACAGCAGGTTGAAGTGCTGGAAGATCATGCCGATCTCGCGGCGCGCTTCGCGCAGCGCACCGGCCGACAGCAGCGTCAGATCGCGCCCGCCGACGACGACATTGCCTTCGGTCGGCCGCGTGAGCAGGTTGATGGTGCGCACGAGCGTGCTCTTGCCGGCGCCGCTTCGGCCAATAATGCCGAACACCTCGCCTTGCGGGATCGTCAGGTTGACGTTGTGCAGCGCTTCAACCCAGCCGCCCGGGCCGGGGAAACGCTGCGAGAGATTGCGTAATTCGATCATGTAAACAAAACGGCGGCCGGCCGGCGAGATGGCCCGCCAGTCGGCCGCCGATGCATCTGGAATAGCCGGCGATTTTACCGCAAACCCCTCATTCCCCTTAATAATCGATTTCGATCTTTTCATAACCAGACGAAATTAGAGGGGCGCTGCTGGGCCCGCGCGGGAGGGGCGCGACTATGATCGCGAAACGCAGACCAACGAACAGGAGACCCGCCAGATGAGCGCCACCACCACACCGGCCGCCGTGCCCGCCACCGCCGGATCGGCGCCCGCGCCGCGGATGGGTCGGTTGCGTACCGCGGACGGGCTCGAACTGGCGTCGTACCGCTGGCCGGCAAGCGACGGCACCGTGCCGCCGCGCGCGACGATCGCGCTGGTGCACGGCCTCGCCGAGCACGCGGGCCGCTATGCCGCGCTCGCCGGCCGGCTGAACGCGGCCGGCATCGACGTGCTGGCGGTCGATCTGCGCGGGCATGGCCAGTCGCCCGGCAAGCGCGTGTGGGTCGAGCGTTTCGACGACTACCTGAACGATGCGGATGCGCTGGTCGCCGAAGCCGCGCGCGGCGCGGCGCCGCTGTTCCTGATGGGGCACAGCATGGGCGGCGCGGTCGCGGCGCTCTACGCGATCGAACGCGCGCCAGCTCGCGGCCACGCGCTGGCGGGCCTCGTGCTGTCGAGTCCGGCGCTGGCGCCCGGGCGCGACGTGCCGCGCTGGATGCTCGCGGTGAGCCGCATCATCAGCCGGGTGTGGCCCACCTTCCCCGCGATCAGGATCGATGCGGCCCTGCTGTCGCGCGATCCAGCCATCGTCGCGGCCAATCGCGCCGATCCGCTCGTGCATCACGGCGCGGTGCCCGCACGCACCGGCGCGGAGATTCTCGATGCGATGGCGCGCATCGAAAACGGCCGCGGCGCGCTGCGCGTGCCGGTGCTCGTCTATCACGGCACCGAAGACAAGCTCACCGAACCCGACGGCAGCCGCGCGTTCGGCGCGCGTGTCGGCTCGCCCGACCGTACGCTGACGCTGTACGAAGGCGGCTTCCACGAAACGATGAACGATCTCGAACGCGACCGCGTGATCGACGCGCTGATCGCGTGGATTCACGCGCGCGTGCCGGCGCGCTGAGCGCGCCCGGGCCGGCCGGTCGAGCGGGAATCAGATCCCGGCCAGCACGCGCAGGTGCGCGACGACGCTGCGCCCGAGCGCGGACAGGTTGTAGCCGCCCTCGAGGCAGCTGACGATGCGGCCCTGCGCATGCCGGCGCGCCACGTCGACGATCTGGGCGGTCAGCCATTCGAAGTCGGCCTCGACGAGGCCGAGATTGCCGATGTCGTCCTCGCGATGCGCATCGAACCCGGCCGACACGAACAGCATCTGCGGCTTGAACGCATCGAGGCGCGGCAGCCAGAACATGTCGACGGCTTCGCGGATCGCCATCCCGTTGCTGCGCGCGGGCATCGGCAGGTTGACCATGTTCGGCGCCTGATGATCGACGCCCGAGAACGGATACAGCGGATGCTGAAAGAAGCTGCACATCAGCACGCGCTCGTCGTTCGCGAACGCCGCCTCGGTGCCGTTGCCGTGGTGTACGTCGAAATCGATGATCGCGACACGCTCGATGCCGTGTACGTCGAGTGCATGCCGCGCGGCGATCGCGACGTTGTTGAAGAAGCAGAAGCCCATCGCGCGCGCGGGTTCCGCATGGTGACCGGGTGGACGGACGCCGCAGAACGCATTCGCATAGCGGCCTTCGATCACCGCGTCGGTCGCCGCGATCGCGGCGCCGGCCGCGCGCAGCGCCGCGCGCCACGTGTCGCGATTCATCAGCGTATCGGGATCGATCTCGACGTGACCGTCGACCGGCGTCATGCTCCGGATGTAGTCGATGTGCGCCTGCGTATGCACGCGCCCCAGCGCGACCTCGCTCGCGAATGGCGCGGTTTCGTGCACGATCAGGTCGTCGATGCGGCTCGCAATCAGTTGATCCTGGATCGCCGACAGGCGGGCCGGGCATTCCGGATGCCATTCCCCCATCTCGTGCAGCATGCAGTCGGGGTGCGTGTAGAAAGCGGTTGCCATAAGCTGTCGTCCGCGGCGCACGGTGCGCCGCAGGTCTCCGTCAATGATGTCCATCGTCTGCCGCGAATTCGCCGCTAACTTACCACAACGGGGGCCGGCTTCGGCCCGAGGCGCCGGATGCGTCGGGTATACTGCGCCGAACACAATCGCCCTGTCCGCCCGCTTCGACATGAATTCCAGCAAGCCTGCCGCCCTTCTTTCCGCGCTGTTCCGTGTTCGCGCTCCGCTCGTCGTCGCTGCCATCGCCGCGGCCCTCGGCACCGCGCCTGCCGTCGCACAAACGCAGCCGGCGAAGCCTGCGGGCACGCTCGTCGCCCAGGCCCAGCCGCAGCAGCCGACGCCGCAAGGCCAGACCTTTGAAGAGGAAATCGTTCCACAGCGTTACGCGAGCAACGCGAAGGTCGATGCATTCATCGACGAGATGGTGAGCCGCAACGGCTTCGATTCGGCGAGCCTGCATGCGCTGTTCTCGCGCATCAGCTACTCGGCGACGGCCGTCAAGCTCGTGAGGCCGGCCCCGACGCCCTCGGTCAAGAACTGGCGCGTCTATCGCTCGCGCTTCATCGAACCGATCCGCATCAACGCGGGCGTGAAGTTCTGGAAGGCGAACCAGGCGGCGCTGCAGCGCGCGTCCGAGCAGTTCGGCGTGCCGCCCGAGGTGATCGTCGGCATCATCGGCGTCGAGACCATCTATGGCCGCTACATGGGCAATTTCCGCGTGCTGGACGCGCTGACGACGCTCACGTTCGACTACCCGGACACGCCGAATCGCGACAGCCGCCAGGCCACCTTCCGCAAGAACCTCGAAGACTTCCTGGTCTGGACCCGCGACAACCAGCTCGACCCGACCACCGTGCTCGGCTCGTACACCGGCGCGATCGGGATTCCGCAGTTCCTGCCGAGCAGCATCCGCGAATATGCGGTCGACTTCGACGGCACGGGCCACGTCGATCTGCGCAGCAGTCCTGTCGATGCGATCGGCAGCGTCGCGAACTACCTGAAGCAGCACGGCTGGGAAACCGACCGGCCGGTGGTCTGGCAGATCACGCCGGACACGGGCAGCCTGGGCATCGCACAGGCCGCCGCCGACGGCCAGCCCGAACCGCACTGGGCGCTGTCGCAACTGCTGCGCGCCGGCATGACGCTGAACGAGCCGACGGTCAACATCACCACCGAAGCCGGCACGCCGGTGACGGTCGTCGACCTGCCGACGCCGGGGCGTGCGACCGAATACATGCTCGGCCTGAAGAACTTCTATGTGCTGACGCGCTACAACCGCAGCTTCTTCTACGCACTCACCGTGTACCAGCTCGGCGAAGCCGTGAAAGCGCAGATGGAAGCGAGCGGCGCGCTGCAACCCGCCGCTGACGACGCGCAGCCGCAGTAAGCGCTGGCCGCTCAAAGAAAAAGCGCCGCAGTTCGCAGAACGCGGCGCTTTTTTTATCGATGCGCGAATCGCGCACCCGTCTCGCTCACGCGGGAAACACACCCGTGGACAGATAGCGGTCGCCACGATCGCAGACGATGAACACGATCGTCGCATTCTCGACCTGACGCGCGATGCGCATCGCGACTTCGCATGCGCCGCCCGACGAAATGCCCGCGAAAATGCCTTCGACCGCCGCGAGCCGGCGCGTCATCGTTTCCGATGCAGCCTGGCTCACGCTCTCGACGCGGTCGACACGGCTGCGATCGAAGATGGTCGGCATGTATGCTTCCGGCCATTTGCGGATGCCCGGAATACGCGAGCCGTCTTCCGGCTGCGCACCGACGATCTCGATCGCCGGATTCTGTTCCTTCAGATAGCGCGACGTGCCCATGATGGTGCCCGTCGTGCCCATGGCGGACACGAAGTGCGTGATGCGCCCTTCGGTATCGCGCCAGATCTCCGGCCCCGTTGCTTCGTAGTGCGCGACGGGATTGTCGGGGTTGCCGAACTGGTCGAGGATCACGCCCTTGCCTTCACGCTGCATCTGCTCCGCGAGGTCGCGCGCCAGCTCCATCCCGCCCTTCACCGGCGTCAGGATGATCTCGGCACCATAAGCGGCCATGCTCTGGCGGCGCTCGACCGACAGATCCTCCGGCATGATCAGCACCATCTTGTAGCCGCGGATCGCCGCGGCCATCGCGAGCGCGATGCCCGTGTTGCCGCTCGTTGCCTCGATCAGCGTATCACCCGGCTTGATGCGCCCGCGCGCCTCGGCCTTGCTGATCATCGACAGCGCCGGGCGATCCTTCACGGAGCCGGCCGGATTGTTGCCCTCGAGCTTCGCGAGCAGCACGTTGTTGCGGGCGCGAATCTCGTCGTCCGGCAGGCGGACCAGTTGCACGAGCGGCGTATTGCCGATCGTGTCTTCGATAGTTTTGTAAGCCATGGATATACCGTGAGTGCGAGGCCGATCAATCGATCGATTGTAAACCAGCACCGGCACCCGCGCCGGCAACCCCATTGCGACGATGGAATACGCGTGCCGCGCGGTTCGCGTTTCGCCACGCACGCCGCCCCACGCAAAAAACCCGCGGCATGCCGCGGGAAGCCGTCGCAACGACGGCGACTGAAGGAGCGCTTGTGTCGGTTGCGTGACGCGTTATTTCTGCGCGGTGCGGGCCGGTGCGGCGGCAGGCTTCGCTGCCGCCGGTTTGGCCGCGGCCGACGGCGTAGCGCTCGTACCCGCCGCCGCACCGATCGTCAAACCTTCCTGCTGAAGCCGCTCGACGGTATGCCCGCCCATGCCCTTCACGCGCGTGGCGAGATCGTCCGCATTCCTGAACGGACCGCGTGCGCCGCGCTCGTCGAGAATCGCCTTGGCCCGCGCCGGGCCGATGCCCTTGATGCCGACGAGCGCATCCTCGTTCGCGGTGTTGACGTCGACGGCCGCCCAGGCCGACGCGACTGCGCCGAGCATGACCGCTGCGGCAAACCATTTCCTGATCATGTGCTGGATCTCCGAAGAAAAACGGCCGGCGGCTGCCGACCGTGAGACCCAGTCTATCGATGCAACGCTTCGGTTTAAACCTGGCCGGATAGCCAACGCACGTAGCGGTCGACGCCTTCCTGCACGGTCAGGAACGGTGCGTCGTAGCCAGCCGCGCGCAGTTTCGTCTGGTCGGCCTGCGTGAAGCACTGGTACTTGCCGCGCAGCGCATCGGGGAACGGCACGTATTCGATCAACCCCTGCTCGACCTGCTGCGCGAGCGTCAGCGGCGCCTGATTGTCGAGCGCGCGCAGCGTGTTCACGACCGTCGACGCGATATCGTTGAACGGCTGCGCCCGGCCCGTGCCGAGGTTGAAGATGCCCGACTTCTCCGGATGATCGAAGAAGAACAGGTTCACCTTGGTCACGTCCTCGACCGACACGAAATCGCGCGTCTGCTCGCCCGGCGCATAACCGTTGTACTCGCCGAACAGCTTCACCTTGCCTTCCGCGCGGAACTGGTTGAAGTTGTGGAACGCGACCGACGCCATGCGGCCCTTGTGCGTCTCGCGCGGGCCGTACACGTTGAAATAGCGGAAACCCGCGATCTGGCTCTTCGCGCTCGGCAGCACACGACGGATCACCTGGTCGAACAGGAACTTCGAATAGCCGTACACGTTCAGCGGCGCCTCGACGTCGCGCTCCTCGACGAAACGCGTCGAGCCGCCGTAGATCGCGGCCGACGACGCATACAGGAACTGCGTGCCCTGCGCGAGGCAGGTATCGAGCACCGCGCGGCTGTAGCGGAAGTTGTTGTCCATCATGTAGCGGCCGTCGGTTTCCATCGTGTCCGAACAGGCGCCTTCATGAAATACCGCGCGTACCTTGCCGAAATCGCCGCGCGCGAAGCGTTCGACGAATTCGGTCTTGTCGAGATAGTCGTCGATCTCGCAGTCGACGAGATTGCGGAACTTGTCCGCGCGGGTCAGGTTGTCGACCGCGATGATGCGCGTCTCGCCGCGCTCGTTGAGCGCCTTGACGATGTTCGCGCCGATAAAACCGGCTGCGCCGGTGACGATGAGGGTCATGATCGTCCTGCCTGAAAAGTGCGAGCCACTCGTGCGGCGCGCTCGTCGCGCCGCCGAATGCGCTCAGTGAAACAGTTCGTCGTAATCCACCGTGGCCGTGCCGAGCTTGCCGACCACGATGCCTGCCGCGCGATTCGCGAGCACCACGGCGTCGACGAGCGGCACACCGGCGCCGAGCATCGTCGCGACCGTCGCGATCACGGTGTCGCCCGCGCCCGACACGTCGAACACTTCGCGCGCGAGCGCCGGCGCATGCAGTTCGCCACCCGCGGAAAAGAGCGTCATGCCCTCTTCCGAACGGGTGAGCAGCAGCGCGTCGATGCCGAGCTCCGCACGCAGATTCGCGACGCGCGCGCGCAGGTCGTCTTCCGATTTCCACTGCCCGACCACCTCGCGCAACTCCGCGCGGTTCGGCGTGATCAGCGATGCGCCGCGATAGCGTGCCCAGTCGTCGCCCTTCGGGTCGACCAGCACCGCCTTGCCGGCCGCGCGCGCCTTCTCGATCATCGTCGTGACGTGCGTCAGGCCGCCTTTCGCGTAATCCGACATCAGCACGACGTCGTGCTGCGGCAGCAGCGCATCGAAGCGCGCGAGCCCCGCGAGCAGCACCTCGTGCGTCGGCGTCGCCTCGAAGTCCACGCGCAACAGTTGCTGCTGGCGCGCGAGCACGCGCAGCTTGATCGTGGTCGGGAGTGCCGGGTCGCGCTCGAGATGGGGCGTCACGCCGCTGCTGCCGAGCAGCTCGACGATCCGCTCGCCCGGTTCGTCGCAACCGACGACGCACAGCAGGCCGGCCTGGCCGCCGAGCGTCACGGCATTGCGCGCGACGTTGGCCGCGCCGCCGAGCCGCTCCTCCTGACGCTGCACGTGCACGACCGGCACCGGCGCTTCAGGCGAAATGCGATCGACGTTGCCGAACCAGTAACGGTCGAGCATCACGTCGCCGACGACGAGCACACGCGAGCGCGCGAGTTGCTCGCGCGGCACCGGAACGACTTCGCGAAGAGTATTCATCGTACGTTCAGCCACGGGAGGACGACTGGGGATCGACATACGGCCGGCCGATCGCGTAATAGTCGATGCCAAGCTCGGCCATCGCATCCGGCTCGTACAGGTTGCGCCCGTCGAAGATCACCGGCGCCTTCAGCTCGGCCTTCAGGCGCGTGAAATCGGGGCTGCGGAATTCCTTCCATTCGGTGACGATCACGAGGGCGTCCGCGCCCGTGACCGCGGCGTCCTGCGTGTCGACGAGATGCAGCCGCGCCAGCGCCTTCGCATCGTCGCCGAAATCCAGCGCGAACACGCGCCGCGCTTCGTCGACCGCAACCGGATCGTAGGCGCGCACGGTCGCACCGCGTTCGAGCAGCGCGGCGATCAGGCGGCGGCTCGGCGCCTCGCGCATGTCGTCGGTGTTCGGCTTGAACGCGAGCCCCCAGACCGCGAACTCGCGGCCCGTCAGGTCGACGCCGAAGCGCTGCTCGATCTTGCCGATCAGCACGTCCTTCTGCGCATGGTTGGCGGCCTCGACGGCCTCCAGGATACGCAGCGGCTGGCCGTTCTCGCCGGCGGTGCGGATCAGCGCCTGCACGTCCTTCGGGAAGCACGAGCCGCCGTAGCCGACGCCGGCATACAGGAAGTGATAGCCGATGCGCGGATCGGAGCCGATCCCGCGGCGCACGGCCTCGATGTCGGCGCCGACCTTGTCGGCGAGATTCGACATCTCGTTCATGAACGAGATGCGCGTCGCGAGCATCGCGTTCGCCGCATACTTCGCGAATTCCGCCGAACGCACGTCCATGTAGATCGTGCGTTCGTGGTTGCGGTTGAACGGCGCGTAGAGCTTCTTCATCTTCTCGCGCGCGATCGTGCCGGTTTCGTCGTCGTCGACACCGATGATGATCCGGTCCGGGCGCATGAAGTCCTCGACCGCCGCGCCTTCCTTCAGGAATTCCGGGTTCGACACGACCGAGAAGCGATGCGCGACGCTGCCCGCGAGCCCGCGTGCGGCAAGCGCCTCGTCGACCACGCCGTGCACGCGCCGCGCGGTGCCGACCGGCACCGTCGACTTGTCGACGATCACCTTGAAGCCCGTCATGTGGCGGCCGATGTTGCGCGCGGCCTCGAGCACGTATTGCAGGTCGGCCGAGCCGTCCTCGTCGGGCGGCGTGCCGACGGCGATGAACTGGATCTCGCCATGCGCGACGCTCGCCTCGATGTCGGTCGAGAAACGCAGGCGCCCCGCCGTGCGGTTGCGCGCGATGATGTCCAGCAGCCCCGGTTCGTGAATCGGCATCCCGCCGTTGTTCAGGATGTCGATCTTGCGCGGATCGACGTCGAGACAGAAGACGTCGTGACCGATCTCCGCGAGGCAGGCGCCCGTGACGAGGCCGACATAGCCGGTGCCGATGATGGTGATTTTCATAGATGTTCCGGTACTTCCCGGTAATTGACTAACTTGGCCGCCGGGACGAGCCCGGCGGCAACCGCAGCGCGTTGGCTCCGCGTGCCGGGATCAGCCCGGCATCGCAGGTTCGACGCGGCGCGGCGCATAGGTTTCCCAGCCGCTGCATCCGGGGCACTGCCAGTAGAAGAGCCGTGCCCGGAAACCGCAATTCTGGCACGTATACCGTGGCAGATTTTTCGTGCGCTGCTTGATCAGCGCACGCATCATTTCAAGTTCCTTACGACGCGGCTCCTCGGCCGCCGCGATCTGCGCATCGAGCAGGTGCAGCATCCCCGACAGGTTCGGCGACTTTTCCATCTGCGTGCGCGCGAGTGTGTGCGCCGCATCCTGGCCGCGCAACCCGGCGATATGCTGATAGGCGATGTCGAGCAGGTCGTTCGACGGATAACGATCGACGTACCCCATCAGCAGTTCGGCGCCTTCAGCGTTCTTGCCGAGCGCGACGTACGCCTTCATCAGCTTGTCGGCGACGAGCGGCAGATATGCCGGGTTCTGCGCTTCGACGCGCTTCCAGTGCTCGATCGCGGCCGCGTGGTCGCCCGCTGCTTCCGCCGCGTCGCCGGACAGCACCGTCGCACGGACGTTCTGCGGATTCACGGTCAGCGCGAGGCGCAACTGTTCGGCCGCCGCAGCAGCATTCTTGCGCTGCAGCGCGTCCTGCGCGAGTTCGCAGTGAAACTGCGCAATTTCGACGCCGAGCGGCTTGTCGCTCATCGATTCGATGCGCTTCGCCGTGTCGATCGACTTGTTCCAGTCCTTCTCGATCTCGTAGATCGTCAGCAGCGCCCGCTGCGCACCCAGTGCGTAGTCGCCGTCCGCGAGCTTGTGGAACGCCTCTTCGGCGCGATCCAGCAGGCCGGCTTTCAGGAAATCCTGCCCCAGTTCGTACAGCGCGTGGTCGCGCTCGTTGACCGGCAGGTCGGTGCGGCTCAGCAGGTTCTGGTGCACGCGGATCGCGCGGTCGGTCTCGCCACGACGGCGAAACAGGTTGCCGAGCGCGAAGTGCAGCTCGACCGTTTCGGGATCGAGCTTGGCCACCTCGATGAACGCATCGATCGCCTTGTCGGGTTGTTCGTTCAACAGAAAATTGAGGCCGCGAAAATACGAGCGCGGCAGGTTGGCACTCTCCGACAGGAGATTCTTCAGGTCATAGCGTGACGCCGCCCAACCGAGCGCAAACGCGACCGGAATCGCGAGCAACCACCAGAAATCCAGATCCATGCGAAATATCGAAGCAGAGACGAAAACCGCGCGATGATCGCGCGGCGTCCGTGTTAAATGACGGGCGGCATCGGCGGCTGGTCGATGACGGCGGGCGTTTCGCGCGCCGCACGCAGATCGCGCTTCAAACGCCCGTTCTCGAGACGCAGCCGGAAGATCGAAGGCAGCGCGGACAGCAGGCCGGCCAGCAGCCCCACGGCGAAGAATGCCAGGCCGATCAGGATCAGCGGCGCTTGCCATGCGTAGCCGGCAACGAAATTCAGCGTCGCGGTTTGTGTATTGGCCAGCGCAAGCACCAGCAGCAGGACGAACACCAATACCCGGATCAGCCAGACGATAAACTTCATGAAGCCCTCTCTTTGTTGAGGTTTGCCGCGGCGCGCGACTCCCCTTCGTCGCACCGAATCGACCCGTATTGTAAAGGAAGCGTTTCCGCGGCTGCGCACATCCTGTGCGCGGCGTTGCGCATCGCTGGACGGAAATGAAAAAAGCGCCCGCAAGGGGCGCTTTTCTTTTCAGCCTTCGCCGGACAGGTTCCGGGCACACCGAACGACGCTCAACGGTCGTCGTCCGGATCGTCAGCCTTCAGCGGTTCACCGGCGCGGCCGTCGACGCGTTCACGCAATTCCTTGCCAGGTTTGAAGTGCGGCACGAATTTCTCGGGCACCTGCACTTTCTCCCCCGACTTCGGGTTGCGTCCGACGCGCGCCGGGCGACGATTGAGGCCAAAGCTGCCGAAACCCCGAATTTCAATGCGATGCCCTTTCGCCAGGGCGTCGGACATCGCATCGAGCATCGTTTTCACCGCGAAATCCGCATCCTTGAGGACAAGTTGCGGAAATCGCGATGCCAGCTGCGCGACCAACTCGGATTTGGTCATACTTCAGCAGACCTCGTAAGGCTTACTGGTTCTGGCCGTCGAGCTTCGCCTTCAGCAGCGCGCCGAGGTTGGTCGTACCGGTCGCAGCAGCGCTGGAGTCCGACTGCAGGCCGCGGATCGCTTCCTGTTGTTCGGCCGAATCCTTCGCCTTGATCGACAGGTTGATGCCGCGCGACTTGCGATCGATGTTGATCACCATCGCGTTGACCTTGTCGCCTTCCTTCAGCACGTTGCGTGCATCTTCGACGCGATCCTGCGAGATTTCCGACGCGCGCAGGTAGCCTTCGATGTCGCCCGTCAGCGTGACGACCGCACCCTTCGCATCGACCGTCTTCACGACGCCGTCGACGATCGAGCCCTTGTCGTTCATTGCAACGTAGTTGCTGAACGGGTCGCCTTCGAGCTGCTTGATGCCGAGCGAAATGCGCTCCTTCTCGACGTCGATACCGAGCACGATTGCTTCGACTTCGTCGCCCTTCTTGTACTTGCGAACGGCTTCTTCGCCGGCTTCGCTCCACGACAGGTCCGACAGGTGGACCAGGCCGTCGATGCCGCCCGGCAGACCGATGAACACGCCGAAGTCGGTGATCGACTTGATTGCGCCCGTGATCTTGTCGCCCTTCTTGAAGTTGCGGCTGAAGTCATCCCACGGATTCGGCTTGCACTGCTTCATGCCGAGGCTGATACGACGACGGTCTTCGTCGATCTCGAGGACCATGACTTCGACTTCGTCGCCCAGCTGGACAACCTTCGACGGCGCAACGTTCTTGTTGGTCCAGTCCATTTCCGACACGTGGACGAGGCCTTCGATGCCCGATTCCACTTCGACGAATGCGCCGTAGTCGGTGATGTTCGTGACCTTGCCGAACAGGCGCGTGCCCGACGGGTAACGGCGCGAGATGCCTTCCCACGGATCGTCGCCCAGTTGCTTGATGCCCAGCGAGACGCGGTTCTTCTCTTGGTCGAACTTGAGGATCTTCGCGGTGACTTCCTGGCCAACCGACAGGACTTCGCTCGGGTGACGCACACGACGCCATGCGATGTCGGTGATGTGCAGCAGGCCGTCGATGCCGCCGAGGTCGACGAACGCGCCGTAGTCGGTGATGTTCTTGACCACGCCGTTGACGATCGCGCCTTCCTTCAGCGTCTCGAGCAGCTTCGCGCGCTCTTCGCCTTGGGTTGCTTCGATCACTGCACGACGCGACAGCACGACGTTGTTACGCTTGCGATCGAGCTTGATCACGCGGAACTCGAGCGTCTTGCCTTCGTACGGGGTCGTGTCCTTGACCGGACGCGTGTCGACCAGCGAACCCGGCAGGAACGCGCGGATGCCGTTGACCATCACGGTCATGCCGCCCTTCACCTTGCCGGTGATCGTGCCGGTGACGAGCTCGTTGTTGTCGAGCGCCTTTTCCAGCGACAGCCACGATGCAAGGCGCTTCGCCTTGTCGCGCGACAGGATCGTGTCGCCGTAGCCGTTTTCGAGTGCGTCGATCGCGACGGACACGAAATCGCCCGACTGCACCTCAACCTCGCCCTGATCGTTCAGGAATTCCTCGATCGGAATGTAAGCCTCGGACTTCAGGCCTGCATTGACGACCACGAAGTTGTGGTCGACGCGCACGACTTCGGCGGAAATCACTTCGCCGGCGCGCATGTCTTGGCGGGTCAGCGACTCTTCGAACAGAGCCGCAAAGGATTCGGTATTCGGGGTGGAGGTTTGCAGGTCGGACATAAAAATCTGATTGTGCATGGCTCGCTGTGCCACGCCGGCCGGAATGGCAGGCTGAAAGGGCCAGATCGAGGACCACACGGGGTTAAGGGTTCGAAACACGCTCCGCGCTTGCGACGCGGAGCACCTACCGCTGCTCGCCTTCTCAGGCGGGCTGGCCGAGCGCCCGGTACCACTGCAGCACCTGGTCGACGGCTTCATCGACCGAAAGTGCCGACGTATCGAGCAGCTTGGCGTCTGCCGCAGGCTTCAGCGGCGCGGCCGCGCGATTGCTGTCGCGCGCGTCACGTTCACGAAGATCCCGGAGCAAGTCATCTATATTAGCAGAAAAACCTTTTTGCATCAATTGCTTATGCCGCCTGGTCGCGCGTGCCTCGGCGCTGGCCGTCAGGAACACCTTCAGGACGGCGTCCGGGAAGATCACCGTGCCCATGTCGCGGCCGTCCGCCACGAGGCCCGGCGTCTTGCGGAACGCCCGCTGGCGCGCGACGAGCGCGGTGCGCACGGGGCCGTGCACGGCAATCGCCGACGCGCGGTTGCCGACCGCTTCGGCACGAATGTCGTTCGACACGTCGACGCCGTCGAGCTGCGCGCAACCTTCACGGAACGTGATGTGCAGATCGTCGATCAGCTTCACCAGCGCGTCGATGTCTTCCGCGGCGATGCCGTAGCGCACGCTCGCGAGCGCCGCGAGCCGGTACAGCGCGCCGCTGTCGAGCAGGTGAAAACCGAGGTGCGCGGCGACGAGCGCCGCGACGGTGCCCTTGCCGGAAGCAGTCGGGCCGTCGATCGTGATGACGGGAGTCGGGTGAAAGGGTCGGGTCGATTTCATCGGAACAGTCGGGTCAGGCCTTGGCGAGCGCGGCGAAGCGGTCGAAATAGTCGGGGAACGTCTTGCCGACGCACTTCGGATCGTTGATCCGCACGGGCACGCCGCCCAGGCTCACGAGCGAGAAGCACATCGCCATCCGGTGATCGTCGTACGTATCGATCGCCGCGTTCGGCGTGAGCTTTTCCGGCGGCGTGACGACGAGATAGTCGGGGCCTTCCTCGACGATCGCGCCGACCTTGCGCAACTCGGTCGCCATCGCGGCGATGCGGTCGGTCTCCTTCACACGCCAGCTCGCGATGTTGCGCAGCGTGCTCGTGCCGTTCGCGAACAGCGCCGCGACCGCGATGGTCATCGCCGCGTCGGGAATCAGGTTGAAGTCCATGTCGATCGGCTCGAGCTTGCCGTGATCGTGGCCGATGCCGCGCACGTCGATCCAGTCGTCGCCCATCGTCACGTTCGCGCCCATCTGCATCAGCGCATTCGCGAAACCGACGTCACCCTGGATACTCGCCCGCCCCACGCCTTCGACCCGCAGCGGGCCGCCGCCGAGCGCGCCGGCCGCGAGGAAATACGACGCGGACGACGCGTCGCCCTCGACCATGATTCGCCCCGGCGAGCGGTAGCGGACGCCGGCCGGCACCACGAAGCGCTGCCAGCCATCGCGCTCGACGGTCACGCCGAAGCGCTCCATCAGCCGGATCGTGATGTCGATGTACGGTTTCGAGATCAGCTCGCCGTCGACTTCGACGACGGTCCGGCCATCCTTCGACTTCACGAGCGGCAGCGTCATCAGGAGCGCGGTGAGGAACTGGCTCGACACGTCACCGCGCACGCGGATCGGCGCATCGACCGAAATCGTCGCGGGCTTGATCCGCAGCGGCGGGTAACCTTCGTTCAGCTCGTAGTCGATCTGCGCGCCGATCTGGCGCAGGCCGTCGACGAGATCGCCGATCGGCCGCTCGTGCATGCGCGGCACGCCGTGCACGCGGTAGTCGCCGCCGTTCACCGCGAGTGCGGCGGTCAGCGGCCGCACGGCCGTGCCCGCGTTGCCGAGGAACAGATCGGCCGTCTTCGCGGTGAACGCGCCGCGCGTGCCGGTGACGACACAGGTGTCGCCATCGCGCGCGAGCTTCACGCCGAGCTTGCCGAGTGCGTCGAGCATCACGCGCGTGTCGTCGGAGTCGAGCAGGTTGGTGATCGTCGTTTCGCCTTCGGCGAGCGCCGCGAGCAGCAACACGCGGTTCGAAATGCTCTTCGAGCCGGGCAGGCGCACGGTGCCCGATGCGCTGGAGTACGGGCCGAGATCGAGGTAGTCCATGGGAATCGTCCTGTTATTTCTTGACCGGTTCGGCAGCGGGTGTGCCGCCGCGTTCCTGCCATGCCTTGCGTGCGGCGCGCGAGCGCGTGAATACGGCTTCGAGCGCCGCGCCGTCGCCGGCATCGATCGCCGCGCGCAGCCGCGTGAGCACGCGCGTGTAGCCGTCGAGTTCGTCGAGCAGCGCCGCGCGGTTCGCGACGCACACATCGCGCCACATTTCCGGGTTCGACGCCGCGATGCGCGTGAAATCGCGGAAACCGCCGGCCGCGTACGAGAATTTCAGCTCCGCGTCGGCCTCGCCGAGAATCTGCTCGACGAGCGCGAACGACAGCACGTGCGGCAGATGGCTGATCGACGCGAATACGCGATCGTGCTGTTCGGTGCTCATCATGCGCACGTCGGCGCCGGTCGCGCGCCACATCGCGTCGATCCTGGCCACCGCGTCGGGCGCGTTCTCCGGCAGCGGGCACAGCACGACGTTGCGGCCGACGTAGAGGTCCGGCAACGCCGCCTCGACGCCGCTCGACTCGCGCCCCGCGATCGGATGACCCGGCACGAACTGCGCGATCCGCGCGCCGAGCGCGTCGCGCGCGGCCGCGACGACATCGGACTTAGTGCTGCCCGCATCGGTGACGATCGTCGCGCCGTCGAGCCACGGGGCGATGCGCGCGAGCAACGGGCCCGTCTGCGCGACGGGCGCGGCCAGCAAGACGAGATCGGCGCCGGCGAGCGCGTCGCGCAACTGCGCGTCGTCGTCGAGCGCCGCCGCGCGATCGATCACGCCGAGCGACAGCGCGCGCTCGACCGACGCGCGCGAACGGCCCACGCCGACGATCTCGCCCGCGCCGCCCGGCGCGCGCTCGCGCAGCGCGCAGGCCAGCGATCCGCCGATCAGGCCGACGCCGAAGATGACCAGTTTGTTGAATGCAAAGCCTGACACGACAAGAGCCAAGTTACGCGTGCAGGACGACGCCCCGCATGCGGAATTCCAGATTCCGGGCAACGGGCGCGCACCCGGCGCAACCTGCACCGGATACCGCCCGAACCCGCCTTCGGCAGCGCCGACCGGCCTGCCCTGCCCGCCCGGCCACGACGCCTGCCCCAAGCAGGCGACGGGCCGCCGCGTATCAGCGTGCGCGCGGATACGAACCGAGTACCTTCAGGAACGCGGCCTTCTGGCCGAGTTCCGCCAGCGCGGCCGCCACCGCCGCATCGTCGCGGTGCCCTTCGATGTCGATGTAGAAGTAGTACTCCCACGTGCCGACGCGCGCCGGACGCGACTCGAAGCGCGTCATCGACACGCCGTGCCGCGCGAGCGGCTCGAGCAGCTTGAACACGGCGCCCGGCTCGTTCTTCACCGACACGATCAGCGACGTCTGGTCGTGACCGCTCTGGCCGGCCGGCTGCTTGCCGATGATCACGAAGCGCGTGCGGTTGTGCGGATCGTCCTGGATCAGCGAGAACGCGATCTGCAGGCCGTAATGCGCGGCTGCGCGGTCGCCCGCGATCGCGGCGACGGTCGGATCGGCTGCTGCGAGGCGCGCGGCCTCCGCGTTGCTCGCCACGGCCTGCCGCTCGAGCTGCGGCGCATTCGCCGCGAGCCACTGCTGGCATTGTGCAAGCGCCTGCGCATGCGCGCAGACACGCTTCACGCCGTCGAGCGTGCCGCTCTGCGTGAGCAGGTTGTGATGAATCGGCAGCGCGAGCTCGCCGCTAATCAGCAGTTGGGTCTGCAGCAGCAGGTCGAGCGTGCGCGATACGGCGCCTTCGGTCGAATTCTCGACCGGCGCGATGCCGAATGCCGACGCACCGGCCTCGACCGAGCGGAACACCTCGTCGATCGACGGGCAGGGCAGCCCTTCGATCGACTGGCCGAAATACTCGAACATCGCCTGTTCGCTATACGTGCCGACCGGCCCGAGGAACGCGACGTGGATCGTCTGCTCGAGCGCGCGGCTCGCGGCCATGATCTCGCGCCAGATGGCGCTGATGTGCTCGCTCGCGAGCGGCCCGGCGCTCATGTCCTGCAGCCGCGCGATCACCTGCAGCTCGCGCTCCGGCCGGAACACCGGCGCGTTGAAATGCTTCTTGACCTCGCCCACCTCGAGCGCCACCGCGGCGCGTTGGTTCAGGAGCGCGATCAGCTGCGCGTCGATCGCGTCGATGCGGTCGCGCAGCGGTTTCAGGCGGGAATTCAGTTCGTCGTCCATGCGTTTTGCCGTGCTGTTTGAACAGCGCCGCCGTCAGGCGCCGCGCTGCTCGAAGTCCTTCATGTACTCGACGAGCGCCTTCACGCCCTCGAGCGGCACCGCGTTGTAGATCGACGCCCGCATGCCGCCGACGGACTTGTGGCCCTTCAGCTGCAGCAGCCCGCGCGCCTTTGCGCCGGCAAGGAAGTCTTCGTTGCGCGTTTCGTCGGCCAGGAAAAACGGCACGTTCATCCGCGAACGTGCTGCCGGCTCGACCTTGTTCAGATAGAAGCTGCTCGCGTCGATCGTGTCGTAGAGCAGCTTCGATTTTTCGATGTTGCGGGCCTCGATCGCTTCGAGGCCACCCTGCCGCTTCAGCCACTGGAACACGAGGCCCGCGATGTAGATCGCGTAGGTGGGCGGCGTGTTGTACAGCGAGTTGTTCGCGGCGATGGTCTTCCATTCGAATGCGGACGGGCAGATCGACAGCGCGCGATCGAGCAGATCCTCGCGCACGATCACGACCGTCACGCCAGCCATCCCGATGTTCTTCTGCGCGCCGCCGAACAGCACGCCGTACTTCGCGACGTCCATCGGGCGCGACAGGATGTGCGACGAGACGTCGGCAACCAGCGGCACGTCGCCGAGATCCGGGATCTCGAACGTCTCGACGCCGTCGATCGTCTCGTTGGTGCACAGGTGCACGTAGGCCGGATCGTCCGACAGCTGCCATTCGGCGCGCGCGGGCGCACGCGTGAAGCCGGCCTCCGTCTTGCCGCTCGCGGCCAGATGCGGCGTGCAGAACTTCTTCGCCTCGCCGAACGATTTCTGCGACCACGAACCCGTCACGACGAAGTCGGCCGTCTTGCGCGCGCCGAGCAGGTTCATCGGCACGATCGCGTTTTCCGCGATGCCGCCGCCCTGCAGGAACAGGATCCGGTGGCTCGCCGGCACGCCGAGCAGGTCGCGCAGGTCGGTCAGCGCGGCCTCGTGGATCGACATGAATTCCTTGCCGCGATGGCTCATCTCCATCACGCTCATGCCGCTGCCGTGCCAGTCGAGCATTTCGTCGGCGGCCTGCCGCAGCACTTCCTCGGGCATCGCCGCAGGGCCGGCGGAGAAATTAAAGACGCGCATCGTGAAAACCTCGGGAGGGACGCGACCGGCTTGCCGCCGGCAAAACGCGCCAGAAAAGAAATGGCCGCTTGCGCTCGCGCGCAAACGGCCATTATCGCACTGTCGTCAGGCTCCCGCCAAACCCGGCCGAACGGCCGGGGGCGTGCCCGGACAGCTTACTTGCCCGGCTTGACTGCTGCGACTTCCTTGTCAGCCTGCGTACGCGTTGCCTGGATCGCTTGCGGCATGTACTTCTGCATCAGGCCGTTGACCACGTCGCGACCGACCTGATCCTGAACCTGGATGAACTTGCGGCCCGTCGGGCTCTTGTAGAACGTCGTCAGATCCTTGATCTCCGACGTACTGTAGTACTTCGCGTATGCGTCGTACTGAGCCGACATCGCGTCGCTCTGGAACTGTTGCGTGCCGAACACCTTGCCTGCGCCGTCGACCAGCTTCGGCACCGCGTTCTTCTGCAGCGTCGGAACGGCAGCCTGCTTCTGCTTGTCGTTCAGCGTCTTGTTTTCCGACAGCGCGTCCGACAGGATGGCCGGCACGAGTTGCTTGGCCTGCATTTCGGCGCTGTTGCCGATTGCCGACACGAGCTTCGGCGCGTCGATCGCGTCGAGCAGATCCTTGATCGCTGCCTTCTTGTCGGCGTCGATCGGCGCAGCTGCCGCCGGAGCTGCCGGTGCGGAATTCGACAGCGCTTGCGCCATCGCGAACGTCGGCACCAGTGCAGCCAGCAGAACCAGTTGCTTGAATTGCTTTTGCATCATCACTCCCTTTTGGAAATATGAATGGTTGCTCGCCGGCCGCGGCGCTTTTCGCCCGCGGCGGCCAGAGTCTCATCCGTTCTTCAGGCTTCGCCGTCCGACGCCTCGTCGGCCTCGCCCTCTCCCTCTTCGGCCTCCGCGATCTGCTGCAGGCCAGAGAGCTTGGTGCCCTCATCGAGACTGATGAGTGTAACACCTTGCGTGGCACGCCCCATCTCGCGAACCTCGGATACGCGGGTGCGAATCAACACGCCGGCCGTCGTGATCAGCATGATCTGATCCTCGGCGTCGACGAGCGTGGCAGCCACGACCTTGCCGTTGCGCTCGGACGTCTGGATCGCGATCATACCCTTCGTACCGCGGCCATGGCGCGTGTACTCGGTGATCGGCGTGCGCTTGCCGTAGCCGTTTTCGGTTGCGGTGAGCACGGTCTGCTCCTCGCTGCCGGCAACCAGCATCGCGATGACCTGCTGCCCGTCCTCGAGCTGCATGCCGCGCACGCCGCGCGCCTCGCGCCCCATCGGACGCACGTCGTTCTCGTCGAAACGCACGGCCTTGCCGGCGTCGGAGAACAGCATCACGTCGTGCGCGCCGTCGGTGATCGACGCACCGATCAGGTAGTCGCCCTCGTCGAGGCCGACCGCGATGATGCCCTTCTTCATCGGGCGGCTGAACGCTTCGAGCGGCGTCTTCTTCACGGTGCCGAGCGACGTCGCCATGAAGATGAACTTGTCGGCCGAGAATTCCTTGACCGGCAGCACGACGTTGATCTTCTCGCCTTCCTGCAGCGGGAACATGTTGACGATCGGGCGGCCGCGCGAGTTGCGCGAGCCCTGCGGCACTTCATAGACCTTGACCCAGTACACGCGGCCGCGGTTCGAGAAGCACAGGATGTAGTCGTGCGTGTTCGCGATGAAGAGCGTCTCGATCCAGTCGTCTTCCTTCATCTGCGTCGCCTGCTTGCCGCGACCGCCGCGCTTCTGCGCACGGTACTCGGACAGCGGCTGCGACTTCACGTAGCCCGCATGCGACATCGTGACGACCATGTCCTGCGGCGTGATCAGATCCTCGGTGTTCAGCTCGGTCGCGTTCAGCTCGATCTTCGAGCGGCGCGCATCACCGAATTCGGCCTTCACCGAGGTCAGCTCGTCGCCGATCATCGTCGTGATCCGCTCGGGGCGCGCAAGGATGTCCAGCAGGTCGGCGATCTGTGCCATCACGTCGCGGTACTCGCCGATGATCTTGTCCTGCTCGAGTCCGGTCAGGCGCTGCAGACGCATCTGCAGGATTTCCTGCGCCTGCGTGTCGGACAGGCGGTACAGCCCGTCGGCCTGCATCCCGAATGCCGGGTTCAGGCCTTCCGGACGGTACGCGGAGCGACCGCCGGCCGCCGCGTTCTCGCTCTCGGCGCGCGTCAGCATCTCGCGCACGAGCGACGAATCCCACGGCTTCGCCATCAGTTCCTGCTTCGCGATCGGCGGCGTCGGCGCGGCCTTGATGATCGCGATGAACTCGTCGATGTTCGCGAGCGCGACCGCGAGACCTTCGAGCACGTGGCCGCGTTCGCGGGCCTTGCGCAGTTCGTAGATCGTGCGGCGCGTCAGCACTTCGCGTCGGTGCGACAGGAAGCACTGCAGGATTTCCTTCAGGTTCAGCAGCTTCGGCTGGCCGTCGACGAGCGCGACCATGTTCATGCCGAACGTGTCCTGCAGCTGCGTCGCCTTGTACAGGTTGTTCAGCACCACTTCCGGCACTTCGCCGCGCTTGAGCTCGATCACGACGCGCATGCCGCTCTTGTCGGACTCGTCGCGGATGTCGGAGATGCCTTCGAGCTTCTTCTCGTTGACGAGCTCGGCGATCCGCTCGAGCAGCGAGCGCTTGTTCACCTGATACGGCAACTCGTCGACGATGATCGCCATCCGCTGGCCGCGGTCGATCTCCTCGAAGTGCGTGGCCGCCCGCATCACGACGCGGCCGCGCCCGGTGCGGTAGCCGTCGCGCACGCCGGCGACGCCGTAGATGATGCCGGCCGTCGGGAAGTCCGGCGCCGGAATGATCTCGATCAGCTCGTCGATCGTCGCTTCCGGGTTACCGAGCAGGTGCTGGCACGCGTCGACGACTTCGTTCAGGTTGTGCGGCGGGATGTTGGTCGCCATGCCGACCGCGATGCCCGACGAGCCGTTGATCAGCAGGTTCGGAATGCGCGACGGCAGGACCGACGGCTGCATTTCGTTGCCGTCGTAGTTCGGCTCGAAATCGACCGTTTCCTTGTCGATGTCGGCAAGCAGCTCGTGACCGATCTTCGCCATGCGAATTTCGGTGTAACGCATCGCCGCGGCATTGTCGCCGTCGATCGAGCCGAAGTTGCCCTGCCCGTCGATCAGCATGTAGCGCAGCGAGAAGTCCTGCGCCATCCGCACGATCGTGTCGTAGACCGCGGTATCGCCGTGAGGGTGATATTTACCGATCACGTCACCGACGATACGCGCCGACTTCTTGTACGCGCGGTTCCAGTCGTTGTTCAGTTCGTGCATCGCGAACAACACGCGCCGGTGCACGGGCTTGAGGCCATCGCGGACATCCGGGAGGGCACGTCCGACGATCACGCTCATCGCGTAATCGAGATACGAACGGCGCATTTCCTCCTCTAGGGAGGTGGGCAGGGTCTCTTTGGCGAATTGATCCATGTATCCGTATCGTTTCGGAGCGAAGACGGCGAACGCCTTTCGCGTGGGCGCTGCATGCGCAACGCAACGCGAGATTCTAACATGCGCCCATCAGCCGCCAATCCGCCTCCCCCTCTATATGTAAACAGCAAAAATCGCGGTCGCCGCGAATCGGCCGAAATCGCGTGCGACTCGACGTCGCAGGCGGTCGCCCCCGCGTTTCATGCGCACGAGTAAACAACTGCATGCATTCACGCAATTTCGCCGCCCCACTCTTGACAATCTCTAAAAGTTACGGCAGGCCGGTGTTGCGCATGCACCACAAAGTTGAAGCGATCTTGGGGTGGGGAGGATTTTTTTTCGTAGGAAGGGAACGATATGGCAAAATGCCAACGCACTGAAAGTTAGACGCTGCTCGAAGTCTACACAGAGCGGTGCCGCGTTTTTTGTGCCGCACCAATGTTATACTTCGAGCAATGTATGACTTGTCACCGTCAACAGGCTCGCAGTAAACCTGCGGTAATCTCAATTTCGAGAGGAGAAATATGAATAAACTTTCAAAGCTCGCGTTCATTGCAGCTACCGCAGTTATGGCTGCATCCGCTTCGGCACAGTCGGTGCCGGCGTCGCGTCAAGCCGTCAATGACAACTGGGTGAACGGCACGGGCGAATGGGTGTGGATGAACGGCACGAACGAGCTCTGCTGGCGCGATGCGTTCTGGACGCCGGCCACCGCCAACGCGAAGTGCGATGGCGCACTGGTCGCCCAGGCACCGCAGCCGCCGGTCGCTCCGGTCGCTCCGGCCATCACGAGCCAGAAGATCACGTATCAAGCTGACGCACTGTTCGACTTCGACAAGGCAACGCTCAAGCCGCTGGGCAAGCAAAAGCTGGACGAACTGGCTTCGAAGATCGAAGGCATGAACACGGAAGTGGTCGTCGCAACGGGCTACACGGACCGCATCGGTTCGGACAAGTACAACGACCGTCTGTCGCTGCGCCGTGCGCAAGCCGTGAAGTCGTACCTGGTCAGCAAGGGTGTGCCGGCCAACAAGATCTACACGGAAGGCAAGGGCAAGCGCAACCCGGTTACGACTGGCTGCAACCAGAAGAACCGCAAGCAACTCATCGCCTGCCTCGCACCGGACCGCCGCGTGGAAGTCGAAGTGGTTGGTACGCAGCAAGTGCAGAAGACGACCGTTCCGGCAAACTAAGCCGCGGTTTTCGACTGCTTCAAAGCCCCGCTCCGGCGGGGCTTTTTCATTGACGCCCGTCCAGGCGCTCGCTGGCCTCGTCGTCCGCCCGCTTATATACTCGGGGCTGACGCACCGAAGCACCGCCCTCCTCTCGTAGCCCGTTTGCCGACATGACCAACGCCGATCCGCACGAACTCCAGAAATTCAGCGACCTCGCCCACCGATGGTGGGATCCGAATGCCGAATTCAAACCGCTGCACGACCTGAACCCGGTCCGGCTCGGCTGGATCGACGCGCATGCGCACCTGGCCGGCAAGCGCGCACTCGACATCGGTTGCGGCGGCGGCATCCTGTCCGAATCGATGGCCGGGCTCGGCGCCCAGGTGAAAGGCATCGACCTGTCGACCGAGGCGCTCGGCGTGGCCGACCTGCACAGCCTCGAAAGCGGCATTTCGGTCGAGTACGAGGCGATCGCCGCCGAAGCAATCGCCGCGCGCGAACCGGGCACCTACGACGTCGTCACATGCATGGAAATGCTCGAGCACGTACCGTCGCCCGGCGACATCGTGGCCGCGTGCGCGACGCTCGTGAAACCGGGCGGCTGGGTGTTCTTCTCGACGCTGAACCGCAACCTGAAGTCCTACCTGTTCGCCGTGATCGGCGCGGAATACATCGCGCAAATGCTGCCGAAGGGCACGCACGATTACGCGCGGTTCATCCGCCCGTCGGAACTGGCCGGCTTCGTGCGCGCGACGGATCTGCACATCGTCGAGATCAAGGGCATCACGTACCACCCGATCGGCAAGCGCTTCGCGCTGTCGAACGACACCGACATCAACTACCTGGTTGCGTGCCGTCGCGGCGCGTGACCCTCCACCCGGCATGACGACTCCCCTTTCGACCGCGCGGATCGCAGACGAACCGCGCCTGTTGCACTGCGATGCGGTCCTGTTCGATCTGGATGGCACGCTCGCCGACACGGCGCCCGACCTCGCGGCAGCCGTCAACAAGATGCAGCGCGAGCGCGGCCTGCCCGAAACGTCGCTCGACGTGTTGCGGCCGCTGGCCTCGGCCGGCGCGCGCGGCCTGCTCGGCGGCGCGTTCGGCATCGATCCTCACACGCCCGGCTACGAAGCGATGCGCGACGAGTTCCTGGCCAACTACGCGACCGATCTGTGCGTGCATACGACGCTGTTCCCCGGCATCGGCGACGTGCTCGACGAACTCGATGCGCGCGGCGTACGCTGGGGCATCGTCACGAACAAGGCGATGCGGCTCACCGCACCGCTCGTCGAGCTGCTCGGCCTCGCGCCGCGCGCCGCCTGCGTCGTCGGGGGCGACACAACACCGCACTCGAAACCGCATCCGGCCCCGCTGCTGCATGCCGCCGAGCAACTGACACTCGCGCCCGAGCGTATCGTCTACGTGGGTGACGACCTGCGCGACATCCAGGCCGGCAGCGCCGCGGGCATGGCTACGGTCGCGGCCGCATACGGCTATTGCGGCGACGGTATCGCGCCGGCCGACTGGCAAGCCCAGCACCTCGTCGGCACGACGCAGGAACTGCGGCACCTGCTGCGCGATGTTGGGCTATAATGGTCGATCTTATCCGCGGGGGCGACCTGGTTTCGACAGGGGTTGTGAAGCGGCTAGGGCATGTCGAGGACCCGTCACCTCGTTAATCAATGGGAAAATCGTAACTGCAAACGACGATACGTTCGCACTGGCAGCCTAAGGGCCGCCGTCCTCTGCCTAGTTCACTGACGGGCTAGTGTCGCAAGACCGGTAGCAATACCGCCAGAGGTCATTTACGTCAGTTAAGCCCTGTCGGCGTCGCGACGCCAGGGTCGAAAATCTAGCGAATCGCCGTAGTGCAGCGTGTTCGTCCGCGTCGCTGCGGTTAAATCAAAAGACTGGACTAAACATGTAGAACTAGTCGTGGAGCGCTTCTGGACGCGGGTTCGATTCCCGCCGCCTCCACCAAATACCCGCCAAACGTTCACCACGTTTCGCAAAGAAAACCCCGCCGAGCGTTGCTCCGCGGGGTTTTTTCTTGCCTGCGAGACGCACCCGCCCCACCCCTCCGAAAAAGCGCCCAGCCCCGGACGGGCCGGGCGGAATGCCACCGGTGTCGCGGCGGCAGGAGGTGACGGATGTTCTGCCGCGCCGGCGCCATCATTGGTTGCGCCGAATGGCGGCCGGCCCGGGGCGCAGGCGTCGGGCACGACGCATCGCCGCGCCCGTGTTCGCCCATACCAGACAACGTGCGGCTTAGCTGCCGCGATACAGCGACTTCATTTCTTCCGCGCTGGCCGGGCGCACGCCCATGGCGCGCGATCCGGACGCCGAAGCGCCCTGTGCCTGCGCACCGTAGCCGCTGGCGTCGGCGCCTTGCGCTTGCGCCAGCGCGCTGCGCTGCTGCTCCGCGATACGTGCCGTTGCGGCCTGGATCGCTTCCGGATAATGCGGATCTTCGCCGCGGGCGGTGTTGTAACCGGCCTGCTGGAGTTGAACCAGTTCGGCACGAACCTGCGCACGGGTGATCGTCGAACCCGACTGGGCGAACGACACGACCGGGGCAACGAGAGCAGCGGCAACGACAACGGCTTGAACGAGCGACTTCATGATGACCTACCTCCAGATTTGTCTGATTCGGCGGTGAACACCTTGATCAGCGCCGACAAACCGAAGTTTATGTAGGTAGATGCTTAAGAATAAGGCAGGTTTCAGGAAGACATCCTTCCTGATTTACGGGTTAACCCTATATTCCTGTCGGAACGGCAACGCGGGCGATCGGTCGCTTCGTCCGCCCCCGCGTTGCGAGAAGGCTCGCCGAAAAGCACGAGCCCCGCGAGGCGACGGGCTTCGCGGGGCTCGAATAAAGCGGAATCGGGGCGGAACGTGCGCAGCCGTCTATCAGTCGATCGAGCCGCTGCGCAGAAGACCGCGCCCCATTCAGGCGCAGACGCGCCGCCTGCGCGTTACCGGGTATCCATCGGGCACTTCAGGTTGCAGCCGTTCGGGTCGCCCAGGTCACCCTTGCGGCGCAATGCCGACTTCTTGCCGCTCTGGTATTTCTCGGAAGGCGCCGACGCCGCGAACGGCATCTGCGGATGTTCGTTCAGGCGGAACTGTTCGCTCAGGATCCCGCCGGGCACACCCGGGGAATTCTGCGCGAACGCAAGCGGCGAAGCGACGATCAGCAGCCCTGCGGTCAACGCTGCCGCGGCAAGGGGAACGGAAAATTTCATGGCGGGATGACGCCTGAACGGCGTGCTTGTTGGAACGTTGATCAAGCGGCAAGCGTAGCGCAAATCCCCCACTGCTGCAGCGCGGTCCGGTCGCGTTCTCGTTACGGGGAATTGCGATCCGGCACGCTCGTGCCGTCGCTGCCGGCAAGCCCCGTCGCGATGTGTTCCAGCGCGCCGCACGCGGCCGGATCGTAGCCGTCGAGATGCGCGACGCGCTCGACGAACCGCGCGTCGCGCAGCAGCGCCAGCACATCGGCGAGCGGCCGCACATCGAGCCGCGCACGTTCGCACGCGAAGTAATAATCCTCGTCGACGATCGGGATGAAGTCGAGCCCGAAGTGACGGGCGGCCGGCTCGACGCCGAAACCGAGATCGGCCATGCCGCTCGCGACGAACGCCGCGATCGCCGAATGCGTGAGTTCGGCCGACGCATAGCCGTCGATGCGCTCAGGATCGATGCCGATCGCGCGCAACGCGAGATCCAGCAGCATGCGCGTGCCCGACCCCGGCTGGCGATTGACGAAGCGGATGTCGTTGCGCGCCAGATCCGCCAGCCCGCGCACTTGCTTCGGATTGCCGCGCGGCACGAACAGCCCCTGCTGGCGGCGCGTCAGGTGGATCAGCACGTGGCGTGTGTCGTCGAGCCAGGGCCGGTAGATTTGCGCGCACTGCGCGCGAAACGCGCCGCGCGGCAAATGGAAGCCGGCGAGGTCGCATTCGCCGCGCGCGAGCGCCTGCACGGCCTCGACGCTCTCGCGATATTTGATGTCGACGGCCGCCTGCGCATCGACGAGCGCGGAGACCAGCGTCGCGACCGCATAACCATGCGACGCATGAATGCGCACGGCGCCGTCGCGCTGCGCGAGCCGCCGGTTCAGCTCACTGGCCACCTCGGCCGCGAGCGTGCGCAGATTCCCGTCGAGGCGGCTGCGTGCCAGACGCTGCGCATCGACGACGGCCTGCCCCAGCGCCGACAACGTCGAACCCTTGCCGCGCGCGGTTTCGATCAACTCCCCGCCGATGCACGATTCCAGCGCGCGGAGCATGCCCCATGCATGCCGGTACGACAGTCCCTTGGCTTGCGCGGCCTGCGCGATGCTGCCCGTCTCCGCCACGAGTTCCAGCAGTGGAGCGACGTCGGACAGACTGGCCGAGCGGCCTTCCGTGTCGCGTACGGTCAGATACGCGTCGCATTCGATTCGAATCAATTATGCACTCCAATTTCCTATTGCGACCGCGAAATCTTCCGCTTATCGTTGGTCAAAATCAATCAGAACCAAGTCCCGCTGCGCCATATATGAATTGCGAGCGCATATGAGACTTTGGAGGAGCATAACGATGTCCCCGAATTCCCCTGCGCCCGACGTGCTCGTCGAGCGCCATGCGCGCGCCGGCCGGTCGCTCGTCGCGATCCTGCACGCGATCCAGGACGACGCGGGCTACGTGCCGCCGGGCTGCGTCGCGCCGCTCGCCAAGGCGCTGAACCTGTCGCGCGCGGAAGTGCACGGCGTCCTGACCTACTACCATCACTTCCGCACCGCGCCGCCCGCCCGCGTGACGATCCAGATGTGCCGCGCCGAAGCGTGCCGCAGCATGGGCTGCGAAACGCTCGCCGCCCATGCGGAAGCCCGCACCGGCTGCCGGTTCGATGCCGCGCACGGCGATGCCGCCGCGCCCCGTACGCCGGACGACGTCGCGCTCGAATCGGTCTATTGCCTCGGACTGTGCGCGCAATCGCCGTCGATGACGGTCAACGGCGTGCTCCACGCCAAGGTCACGCCGGAGAAGTTCGACGCGCTGCTGGCCGACGCGGTCGCCCACACACCGGAGGCCGCATGACGACCCGCATCTACGTTCCGCGCGATTCGTCCGCGCTGGCGCTCGGCGCCGACGCGCTCGCCACCGCGATCGTGGCCGAAGCCGAACGGCGCGGCATCGCGGTCGAACTGATCCGCAACGGGTCGCGCGGGCTGCTGTGGCTCGAGCCGCTCGTCGAGGTCGGGACGGCCGCCGGCCGCGTCGGCTATGCGAACCTGTCGGCCGCCGACGTGCCGGCCCTGTTCGACGCCGGCTGGCTCGAAGGCGGCACGCATCCGAGCAGTGTCGGCCTCGTCGACGCGCTGCCCTACCTCGCCCGTCAGCAGCGGCTCACGTTCGCGCGGATCGGCCTGACTGATCCGCTGTCGATCGACGACTACCTGCAGCACGGCGGCCTCGCCGGCCTGAAGAACGCACTGGCGCTCGATGGCGACGCCGCCTGCGAAACGCTGATCGAATCGGGGCTGCGCGGCCGCGGCGGCGCGGCGTTCCCGGCCGGCATCAAGTGGCGTACCGTGCGGCAAGCACGCGCCGCGCAGAAATACATCGTATGCAACGCGGACGAAGGCGATTCGGGCACGTTCTCCGACCGCCTGCTGATGGAATGCGATCCGTACTGCCTGATCGAAGGGATGATCATCGCGGGCGTCGCCACCGGCGCGACGGTCGGCTACATCTATGTGCGCAGCGAATACCCGCACGCGATCGCGACGCTCGAAGCCGCGATCGTCCGCGCGCGTGAAGCCGGCTGGCTCGGCGAGCACGTGCTCGGCTCCGCGCATGCGTTCGAGCTGCACGTCGCGAAAGGCGCGGGCTCGTACGTATGCGGCGAGGAAACGGCGCTGCTCGAATCGCTCGAGGGCAAGCGCGGCGTCGTGCGCGCGAAGCCGCCGCTGCCCGCGCTCGCGGGCCTGTTCGGCCAACCGACCGTGATCAACAACGTGATCACGCTCGCGACGGCGCCCGTGATCTTCGCGCGCGGCGCCACGTTCTATCGCGACTACGGGATGGGCCGCTCGCGCGGCACGCTGCCGTTCCAGCTTGCCGGCAACATCCGTCACGGCGGCCTCGTCGAGCTCGCGTTCGGCGTCACGCTGCGCGAGCTGCTGTTCGACTTCGGCGGCGGCACGGCCAGCGGCCGGCCGGCACGCGCCGCGCAGGTCGGCGGCCCGCTCGGCACCTACCTGCCCGACCATCAGTGGGACGTGCCGCTCGACTACGAGGCGTACACGGCGATCGGCGCGGTCGTCGGCCACGGCGGCATCGTGCTGCACGACGACACGTCGAATCTCGCCGAGCTGGCCGAATACGCGATGAAGTTCTGCGCGATCGAATCGTGCGGCAAGTGCACGCCGTGCCGAATCGGCTCCACGCGCGGCGTCGAGACGATCGCGCGGATTCGCCACGGCGATACGTCGGAGCGGCAGGTCACGCTGTTGCGCGACCTGTGCGACACGATGCTCGCCGGCTCGCTGTGCGCGATGGGCGGCATGACCCCGTACCCGGTGCTGTCCGCGCTCGACCATTTCCCCGAAGATTTCGGGCTCGCTGCCGGCAAGGATGCCGCGTCGGGCCCGGTCAAGGCTGCGGCCTGACCCAGAAGGAGCCCTGCATGTCCCTCGACACGAATAACGTCCGCCAAGGCGGCTGCGGCTCGGGCCAATGCGCGTGCAAGAGCGCCGCCCAGGCGCGCGCATTCGATCCGTTCGACGACACCGACTACGGTACGCCGCAACGGCATGCCGACACCGACGTCACGCTCGAAATCGACGGCCAGCCGGTCACGGTGCCGGCCGGCACGTCGGTGATGCGCGCGGCGATCGAAGCCGGCGTCAACGTCCCCAAGCTCTGCGCGACCGATTCGCTCGAACCGTTCGGCTCGTGCCGGCTGTGCCTCGTCGAGATCGAGGGCCGACGCGGCTATCCGGCGTCGTGCACGACGCCCGCCGAAGCCGGCATGAAGGTGCGCACGCAGTCGGACCGGCTGCAGTCGCTGCGCCGCAACGTGATGGAGCTGTACATCTCCGACCATCCGCTCGACTGCCTCACCTGCCCGGCCAACGGCGACTGCGAGCTGCAGGACATGGCCGGCGTGGTCGGCCTGCGCGAAGTGCGCTACGGCTTCGATGGCGCGAATCACCTGAAGGACACGAAGGACGAATCGAACCCGTACTTCACGTACGACCCGTCGAAGTGCATCGTCTGCAACCGTTGCGTGCGCGCGTGCGAGGAAACGCAGGGCACGTTCGCGCTGACGATCGCCGCGCGCGGCTTCGAATCGCGCGTCGCCGCCGGCGAAAGCGAATCGTTCATGGCGTCGGAATGCGTGTCGTGCGGCGCGTGCGTGGCAGCCTGCCCGACGGCCACGCTGCAGGAAAAATCCGTCGTGCAGCTCGGGCAGGCCGAGCACTCGGTCGTCACGACCTGCGCGTACTGCGGCGTCGGCTGCTCGTTCAAGGCCGAGATGAAGGGCACGCAGGTCGTGCGCATGACGCCGCACAAGAACGGGCTCGCGAACGAAGGCCACGCGTGCGTGAAGGGACGCTTCGCGTGGGGCTACGCGACACACAAGGACCGCATCACGAAGCCGATGATCCGCGAGAAGATCACCGACCCGTGGCGCGAAGTCAGCTGGGACGAAGCCCTCACCTACGCGGCGACGCAGTTCCGCAAGCTGCAGCAGAAGTATGGCCGCGATTCGATCGGCGGCATCACGTCGTCGCGCTGCACGAACGAGGAAACCTATCTCGTGCAGAAGCTCGTGCGCGCCGCGTTCGGCAACAACAACGTCGATACCTGCGCACGCGTGTGCCACTCGCCGACCGGCTATGGCCTCAAGACGACGCTCGGCGAATCGGCCGGCACGCAGACGTTCGCCTCGGTCGGCCAGGCCGACGTGATCGTCGTGATGGGCGCGAACCCGACCGACGGCCATCCGGTGTTCGGCTCGCGGCTGAAGCGGCGCATACGCGAAGGCGCGAAGCTGATCGTGATCGATCCGCGCCGCATCGACGTCGTCGACGGCCCGCACGTAAAGGCCACGCATCATCTGCAGTTGCGCCCGGGCACCAACGTCGCGATCGTCAATGCGCTGGCGCACGTGATCGTCACCGAAGGGCTGGTGGCCGACGCATTCGTCGCCGAGCGCTGCGATACGCGTGCGTTCGAGCAATGGCGCGACTTCGTCGCGCAGGCCGACAATGCGCCCGAGGCGACCGCCGACGTGACGGGCGTGCCGGCCGAACTGGTGCGCGAGGCCGCGCGCCTCTACGCGACGGGCGGCAACGCGGCGATCTATTACGGCCTGGGCGTGACGGAACACGCACAGGGCTCGACGACGGTGATGGGCATCGCGAACCTCGCGATGGCGACCGGCAACGTCGGCCGCGAAGGCGTCGGCGTCAATCCGCTGCGCGGCCAGAACAACGTGCAGGGTTCGTGCGACATGGGCTCGTTCCCGCACGAACTGCCCGGCTACCGGCACATCAGCGACACGGTCGTGCGCACGCAGTTCGAAGAAGCCTGGTCGGCCACGCTGCAGCCGGAGCCCGGCCTGCGCATCCCGAACATGTTCGACGCGGCGCTCGACGGCAGCTTCAAGGGGCTCTACTGCCAGGGCGAGGACATCGTCCAGTCGGACCCGAACACGCAGCACGTCGCGGCCGCGCTGTCGGCGATGGAATGCATCGTCGTGCAGGACATCTTCCTGAACGAAACCGCGAAATACGCGCACGTGCTGCTGCCGGGCTCGACGTTCCTCGAGAAGGACGGCACGTTCACGAACGCGGAGCGCCGCATCTCGCGCGTGCGCAAGGTGATGCCGCCGCTCGCGGGCTACGCGGACTGGGAAGTGACGCTGCTGCTGTCGCAGGCGCTCGGCTACGACATGCACTACGCGCATCCGTCCGAAATCATGGACGAGATCGCCCGGCTCACGCCGACCTTCTCGGGCGTGTCGTACGCGAAGCTCGACGCGCTCGGCAGCATCCAGTGGCCGTGCAACGAACACGCGCCGGAAGGCACGCCGACCATGCACATCGACACGTTCGTTCGCGGCAAGGGCCGGTTCGTGATCACCAAGTTCATTCCGACGCCGGAGAAAGTCACGCAGCGCTATCCGCTGATCCTGACGACGGGCCGCATCCTGTCGCAATACAACGTCGGCGCGCAGACGCGCCGGACCGAGAACGTCCGGTGGCACGAAGAGGATCGCCTCGAGATCCATCCGCACGACGCGGAAGATCGCGGAATCCGGACGGGCGACTGGGTCGGCATCGAGTCGCGTGCCGGTCAGACGGTGTTGCGCGCGCTGGTGTCCGAGCGCATGCAGCCGGGCGTCGTCTACACGACGTTCCACTTCCCCGAATCGGGTGCGAACGTGATCACGACGGAAAGCTCCGACTGGGCGACGAACTGCCCGGAATACAAGGTGACGGCCGTTCAGGTGATGCCGGTTGCGCAACCGTCCGACTGGCAACAAGCGTATGCGCGCTTCAACTCGGAGCAGCTCGACCTGCTTGAGCGCCGCGCCGCCGAGCCGGCCGCCGTGACGACGGGCAAGTGAGACTGCGATGAACAGCGAACACCTGATCGACATGGCCAACCAGATCGGCGCATTCTTCGAATCGATGCCCGATCGCGATGAAGCGCTAACCGGGATCGCCGAGCATATCCGGCGCTTCTGGGAGCCGCGGATGCGCCGTGGGTTGCTGACCGCGCTCGACGATCCGTCGAGCGAAGCCGGGCAGCGCGCGACGCCGATCGTGCGCGATGCGATCGCCGCGCATCGCGCGTCGCTCGTCCCCGCCGCGGCGCCCGCCTGATCGCGCGGCTACGCGGATACCGACATGCCCGCGAACCAGGTTTCGCAGTGGCGCAGCAGCGCGTTCGCGTCGGTCGCCGTGCGCCCGCGCGCGGCAACGTAGCCGTCGGGCCGCAGCAGATAGAACGACGGGCGCGAGCGGCCGTATTCCTGCGCGAGCCCGGCCGTACCATCGCCTTCGGCATCGGCGACACGCCACACGCGCACCGCTTCCGGCATGATCCGCTCGAGCCCCTGCACGAGCCTCTGCGCATCGGCCGGGATCGGCGGCACCTCGCCGGCGTCGGTATCCACCGGCTCTTCCAGCAGCAACAGCGTGAAGCAGGCCGGATCGTGAAGATCGTATAGCCGCGCCGTGCCGGGCGCGCGGCCGAGCGGCCCGTCGAGCACGTGTACGAGTGCGTCGGGCGCCCGCTCGCCTGCCCGCGGGCCGCCATCAAGCACGCGCTCGAGCGTGAGCGAACTCTTCCGGTATTGCACGCCGAGCTCGCTGACCGTGCGCCTGACCGCGTCGCGCATCGGCCCGAACGACGCCAGCAGCGGCACGACGTGATCACGCAGCAGCTTCATCGCGCCGCGCTCGGCTTCGACGATCTGCGTGACGAAACCGGTCTGCCGCAATACGTCCCGCTCGATCGGGTGGCGCTCCGCGTGATACGTGTCGAGCAATCGCTCGGGCGCGCCTGCGCCGAGGACGCGGGCGAGCTTCCAGCCCAGGTTGAACGCCTCCTGGATGCCGGTGTTCATGCCCTGCGCGCCGGCCGGGCTGTGGACGTGCGCGGCGTCGCCCGCGAAGAACACGCGGCCGTGACGCAGCCGGTCGACCATCCGGCTGTGCAGGTGAAAATAGGACGACCACGCGAGATCGCTCGGCGAGATCGATGCGCCGACGCGCGCGCGGATGATCGCGTCGCATTCGTCGAGCGACGGCGCCGGCGCGTCGGGCGACGCGTCGCTGCGCGGAGGCCGGTCCGCGACGAGCCGGTAACGGCCGCCTCCCATCGGAAACAGGCCCGCGATGCCGGCGGGTGTCGTGAACAGGTGAATCTCTTCGTCCGGCCAGTCGGGTATCGCCGCGAAATCGGCCAGCAGGAAAGTCTGTTCGAACGCATGCCCGGCAAAGCCCAGGCCGAGCAGATGCCTCACCGTGCTGTGCGCGCCGTCGGCGGCAATCAGGTACGAGGGAGCGAACGACTCGTCGCGGCCGTCGGCGCGGCGCAGCGTCACGTCGAGCGACGTGCCGCCCGCATCGCAGCCGGTCAGCACCGTCCCGCGTTCAACGCTCACGCCCATGCCGGCCAGGTGCTCGGCGAGCAGCCGCTCGGTAACGCTCTGGTCGAGAAACATCAGATACGGATAGCGCGTTCGCAGCGGATCGAAATCGAGCCGTGCGATCACGCGGCCGTCGGCGTGCAGCTCGGCCGCATGCGCGCGATGACCGAGCGCGAGAAACGGCTCGACCGCGCGATGCTGCTCCAGCAGTTCGAGCGTGCGCGCCTGGATGCCGATCGCACGCGAAAACGGCGCGGGCGCGACGAGACGATCGATGATGCGCACCGGCACGCGGGCCCGTGCGAGGCTCATCGCCGCGGCGAGGCCGGTAGGCCCCGCGCCGACGATCAGCACGGGCGGGATATCAGGCAGTGTGTCAGCCATGAGAACCTCGATGACACGCGACTCTGCAAGTCTACGCCGCTCCGCGTCACGGGGCCATATGCCGACCGGCCGATACGCGGCCGCGCCGCGCGGTGTGGGAAAATACGCGCTTTCCGCCAGTTTTCGCGTCATGGATTCCGCATTCGACCACGCGTACGCCGCACACCGTGCCGGCCGCCTCGCCGAGGCCGAGCACGGCTATCGCAACGCGCTCGCCTCCAACCCCGCCGATGCCGACGCGCTGCACCTGTTCGGCGTGCTGCGGCACCAGCAGGGCCAGCACGCCGAGGCGGCCGATCTCGTCGGCCGCGCCGTCGCGCTGCGTCCGGACGACGCCGCGCTGCAGCTCAATCTCGGCAACGCGCTGAAAGCACTCGGCCGGCTCGACGAAGCGATCGACCGCTTTCGCAACGCGCTGACGCTCGCGCCCGAATTTCCGCTCGCGCACTACAACCTCGGCAACGCGTATGCGGCACTGCAGCGTCACGACGATGCGATCGACGCCTTCGGCCGTGCGCTGCGGCTCACGCCCGACGACGCGTCGATCCACAACAATCTCGGCAACGCGCTGAACGCGCTCGGCCGCCACGACGACGCGCTCGCCGCGTTCGGTCGCGCACTCGAGCTCCGGCCCGGGCATGCGGGTGCGCACAACAACCTCGCGATGGCGCTGAGCGCGATGGGTCGCGCCGACGAGGCGATCACGCACTTCCAGGCCGCGATCGCCGCGCAGCCGCGGTTCGTCGCCGCGCATTTCAATCTCGGCAACACGCTCGACGCGGTCGGCCGGCATGCCGAGGCAGCCGCGGCATTCGAAGCCGCGCTCGCGCTGCACCCGCCGTTTCCGCTCGCGCTGTTCGGGCTCGCGAATGCGCTCTGCGCGCAGGCGCGCCACCGCGACGCGCTGCCCTACTACGAGCGTGCCGTCGGGCTCGATCCGTCGTTCGGGCTCGCATGGCTGAATCTTGGCAACGCGCATCACGCGCTCGGCGCGCACGAGATGGCGCTGCGTGCTTTCGACCAGGCGCTGCGGGTCGCGCCCGATCTCACGCTCGCGCGGCTGCACCGCGCGGTCACGCTGCTGACGCTGCGCGACTTCACGCGCGGCCTGCCCGCCTACGAAGCGCGCCACGAGACGCCCGGCGCGACACCGCTCGGCGCGCTGCCGCGCTGGCACGGCGAGCCGATCGCGTCGCGCACGCTGCTGATCCGCGCGGAACAGGGGTTCGGCGACACGCTGCAGTTCGTCCGCTTCGTGCCGCTGGCCCGCGCACGCTGCGCGCGCGTGGTGCTCGAAGTCCAGCCGGAACTCGTCGCGCTGCTGACGCCGGCCGCATCGCGCTGGCGCGTGACGCTCGTCCCGCAAGGCGCCGCGAAGCCGCCTGCCGCGGACGTCGCGTGCACGCTGATGAGCCTGCCGTTCCTGCTCGGGCTGCAGCCGGACGACATCGTCGGCTCGCGCTACCTCGACGCACCCGACGGCGCCCGGCGACGCTTTCGCGGTTCGCTCGGCGGGCAATCGAAGCGCAAGTTCGGCCTGGCATGGTCGGGGCGCCGGCAGGCGCAGGAAAACCGCTCGATGCCGTTCGACGCGCTCGCGCCGCTGCTCGCGCTGCCGGACATCGACTGGATCGTGCTGCAGCCCGCGCTCGACGACGACGAACGGGCGCGCGTCGACGCGCATCCGCGCGTGCATCGTCTCGACGGCCGGCTGAACGACTTTGCCGATACGGCCGCGCTGATCGAGCGCCTGGACGGCGTCGTCACGATCGACACGGCGGTCGCGCACCTCGCGGGCGCGCTCGGCAAGCCGCTGTGGGTCATGCTGCCGTTCGCGGCCGACTGGCGCTGGTTCACCGGCGACGACTGTCCGTGGTATCCGCGAGCCAGGATCGCCCGCCAGCCGGCCCCGGGCGCGTGGCGCGACGTGGCGGCCTCGGTGGCCGACATGCTGCGCGACGCATGACCGCAAGCGAAAAAGGGAGCGCGATGCGCTCCCTTTTCAATGTGATGCGCGGCCGACACCGCGCGATATACCGGCCGCCGTCAGGCTGACTTGTACTGGTTGCGCGCATCGGCCGTGCGATACAGCACGAGCGTCGCGATCAGGCCACAGATCGCGGCCACGCTCAGCCACAGTCCCGGCGCCGCCTTGTTGCCCGTCTGGTGAATCAGCAGCGTCGAGATCGCCGGCGTGAAGCCGCCAATCGTCGTGGCCAGGCTGTACGCGAGCGAGAAGCCGGCCGTCCGCACGTCGGCCGGCATCACTTCGGTCAGCGCGACGACCATCGCGCCGTTGTACGACGCGTACAGGAACGACAGCCACAGCTCGACCGCGAGCAGCCGCAGGAACGACGGATCGCCGACGAGCCACAGCACGGCCGGGTAAGCCGACACCAGCGTCAGCACGGTGAAGGCGATCAGCACCGGGCGGCGACCGATGCGGTCGGACAGCGCGCCGGACAGCGGCAGCCACACGAGATTCGAGATCCCGACGCAAACGGTCACGACGAGCGCGTCGAGCGACGACAGGTGCAGCACTTCCTTGCCGAAGGTCGGCGTGTACGCGGTAATCATGTAGAACGACACCGTCGTCATGATCACCATCCCCATGCCGGCCACCACGACACCCCAGTTGTCGAGCATCGAGCGCATGATCTCGCCCATCGTCGGCCGGTGACGCTTCGCAAGAAACTCATCGGTCTCCTTCAGCGACCGGCGAATCAGGAACAGGAACGGCACGATCAGGCAGCCGATCAGGAACGGAATGCGCCAGCCCCATGCGGTCATTTCCTCGACCGGCAGCGTGCGGTTCAGCACGACACCGACGAACGCGGCGAACACGACCGCCACCTGCTGGCTGCCCGACTGCCACGACGTATAGAACCCCTTGTGGCCCTTCGTCGCGATCTCCGACAGGTAGACCGACACGCCGCCGAGCTCGACGCCCGCCGAGAAGCCCTGCAACAACCGGCCGAGCAGCACGAGCACCGGCGCGAGCACGCCGATCGTCGCGTAGCCCGGGATCGCGGCCACGGTGAGCGTGCCGATCGCCATCAGCCCGAGCGTCAGGATCAGCCCCTTGCGGCGGCCGTGATGATCGATGTACGCGCCGAGCACGATCGCACCGACCGGGCGCATCAGGAAACCCGCGCCGAATACCGACAGCGACAGCATCAGCGACGCGAACGCGTTGCCGCTCGGAAAGTACGTTTTCGCAATGGCCGACGCGTAATACCCGTAGACCATGAAGTCGTACATTTCCAGGAAGTTGCCGCTGACGACCCGGAAGACGGTGCGGACTTTCGATTCCTGCGCGATCGCAGGGGACGCTGTGGACATGTTTTCTCGCTCAGCTCGGGTGGCGCGAATACCGCGCCGCATGAATCCGACGATGCGCGACGCGCAGGGTGGGCCCGCGCGCCCGGGCATCGCTGCCCGCCGGCGGCACGGCGCGTAACGGCACGCCGCCGGCATGATTCGCGAATCATGCCACGCCAGGCCGACATTTGCCTTGTGGTGCCCCTTGGCGCCCCCTGTCACGGCCGTCGCGGCATCCGCCTCGTACAAGTCGCCCCAAAACGAGCACAAGAATCAGATTGATCTAATCGACCTGCCTTCGCCGGCTGACCACAATGTCACGATTTGCGACGACATTTCCGCGCCGCGCCGGCACGGTCGCCCGTGTCGCACGACGTACCCCTTTCATGATCCCATCGCCCCTCGTCCCGGTCGAAGGCGCGCTCGCCCGCCCTCGCATCAACCCGCTCGATCAGGTCCCGCCGTTCGGTCGCGAATGGCGATTTCTCGGTGCCCCCGGTGCACGGTCCAGCAAGAACTGCCTCGCGACACTGACGACGTCCTGCATCGACGTCGACTGGCCGCACTCCGCATGCCGGTGGCAACCGCTGCCGGCGACCGCGCTGCCGGCTTCGGGCGGGCTGCCTGCCCCGCCGGCTGCGGCCACCGGTCGGCGCTTGCGCCATCGCCGCCCTCGTGACCGGCGCGCGATGTACGCGCTCTACTGGAGCATCGGCGCACTCGGCATCATCGGCTGGCTGATCGGCACGTACGACCCGCCCGCGGGCTTCGGTCCCGCGTATGCGATTCAAGCGACCGGCGGTGTGGCCGATCACGTCACGACGTCGACCGGCACCATACATATGGCCGCGACTCACCCGGCCACCTCGACGAACGCCGCGCCGCAGCGCAAGGTCGCGGCGCCTGTCGCGAACACGATGAAAACGCCGCCCGCCACGCACCGCGCCCCGCTTCGCCCCCCATCGCTTCATCCGCAAACGGCGTCCGACATGCGGCACGCCGCGCCTGCGTCGCCCCGTCGGGCAACCGGCCAGCGCACGACGCAGGCACCGCCCCGCACACCGGTCGTGCCGCGACTCGCCGCACATCCGCCGACCCAGCGTGCGCCGCTCCAGCGCGCTACGACCAACACCGGCACACACGATCGGCTCGCTCCACCGCCGCGCACGGCAGACACGCGCGATACACGCGACTCGCTCGACGATCCGGCCACGCTGATCGCCATGGCGAACGCGCTGCGCGCCACGCAGCCGGCCCGCCCGGCGCACCCGAGCGCGGCCGGTTTCGACTGGACGTCGCAACTGTCGCACCGCCGCGTGACCGACGTGCCGGACGCGTTCGCGCACTGACGCCCGCGCAATAAAAAACCCGGCGAAGATCGCTTCGCCGGGTTTTCGTTCGTCTCGCTCCGTCTGTTCGACGAATCGTTACTTGTGCGCGGGCAGCCCCGTCTCGTTCTGTCTCTCGAGTTGCCGCACCTGCTCCTGCAGATCGCGCAACTGCAACTGCGCAGCCCGCTTCTCGACCTGCAGCGCCTGGGCCTGCTCCTGCGCCGACCGCTGCCGCTGCGCGACTTCGGCCTGCTGGCTGCGCGCGACGCTCAGGTCGGCCTGCAACTGCTGCGCGCGATTCGCCTGCAGCGCGATCACGCGTTCGAGAAATGCCTTCTGCGCCTGCAGCTCGGTCCGGCGGATTTCGATATCGGCGAGCTGCGCGGTCTGCTGGACGAAGTTCGCGTACACCATCTCTGCGCGATTCTTTTCCTGCGAACGGATCACGCGCCACAGGTTCTTGTCCTGGAACAGCGCGACGTAATACGTCATCTCGCGCGGATCGAACATCAGGCTCGCGCCGTAGCTGCCGTTGTACGTCGTCCGCATCTCGACGATCCGGCCGTCGTGCAGCATCTGCGTCAGCTCGGCGACGTTGCCTTGCGCGGCGGCGTCCGTCTCGGCCGCGGCCGATGCCGCCGGCGACGCGCTGCCGCTCAGGCTCGTGACCGCCGGACGCGTACCGGCGACGGGGGCGGTTGCCTCGGCGGACCAGGCCGTGCCCGCTTGCGCGCAGGCAACCAGTGCAACGATCCACGTTGCGCATCGTGCAGGGGAAAAGTTTCGGAAAGCCAACGTCAGACTCCGGCGAACGAATCGGAACTCGCGATTATCGTTCAAAACGAAACGGCCGCATCTCGAATTTATCGGGACCCGGCCGGCCTTCGTCCAACACGGAAAATTCGGCGTGCTACAGGCGCGTTTCGCGCGCCGCGCGCAGGAACGCATCGAGCAGCGGCGTGCAGTCGAGCAGTTCCGAGCCGCCTGCGCGGTGGAACTCCGGATGCCACTGCACGCCGACGACGAACGGCGAACGCCGATGGCGAATGCCTTCGATGATCCCGTCGCCCGCCGACACGGCCTCGATGTTCAGATCGCGGCCGAGATCGCGGATTGCCTGGTGGTGAATCGAGTTGACGATCGCCTCGCTGCGCCCCGGGAACATGCTCGCTAGCGTCGACGAATCGGGAAAGCGGATCGCGTGACGATGCTGGTCGTAATGCTCGCTCACGTGCGCATTCGCGGTCGGCACGTCGGTGGCGATGTCCTGGTACAGCGAGCCGCCGAACGCGACGTTGATCAGCTGGCAGCCGCGACACACGCCGAGCACGGGTTTGCCGGACTCGACGAATTCGTGCAGCAGCTCGAGCTCGTACATGTCGCGCACGCGATCGCCCGGCCATTCGGGACGCGCATCCGACGCCGCGTAGGTCTGCGGCGATACGTCGGCGCCGCCTTGCAGCAGCAGGCCATCGAGATGCTTCGCGTAATCGCGCAGGCGGATGTTGCTCGGATGGATCATGCCTTGATGGCCGACGGTCGGAATCATGAACACGAGCACGTCGCGCGACATCACCCAGTGAGCGATCGATTCCTCGAGATACTGTAGCGTCTTGCCGCGCAGCCCCTTCGCGCCCGGCTCCGGATGGAAGATCCGCGCCGACACGCCGATGCGCAACGTGCGCTGGGTAATGCGCTGGCCAGCGCGATCGAACAGCCGCCGCGCTCGCGCCGCGACGATCCGGCCGAACACCGACCACGGTGTGTCGCTCTGCTTCAGGTAGGCCGGCGGCGCATTCTGCGCGCTCGCGGGCGGCGGCCGCGGCGTGTCGAAATCGGGCGGCGCGCCGAATCCGGGCGGCGGCGCACCCGGCTTCAGCGGCGCGGCCGTCGCAGCGCCATCACCGACGGCGCCTGCCGCACCGGGCGCACCCGGCTCGGATGCGGCCGTGACGGGCGACGCGCCGTCATCGGCGACGTTCTGCGCGGCGGCCTGCGGGGCCGGCGCATCGGGTGTTTTCGCCGGATCGGGACGGGGGGAATCGGAAGAAGCGGAAGAGGTGCCGGGCAGACCGGCCGAAGAAGGCGTGTTTTCGCTCATGACGATGGTCTGGTGCGTCGCTCGCGCGTAGGGATAGACGAGGATTCATTATGCTTCAGTGCACGATCGCGCGGCAAACCTGCAACATCCTGTCGATATTGTTGCAAGTCGATGGCAAGTCGCGCCGCGGAGCGGCTGGCCTCACGCACCGGCGCTGCCCGTCTGACGTCAACCGCGCTGGACACCAGTGATATATCACAATAATATCCAGAGATCGCCCCGCGCTTCCCGAGCATCCGCGCCATGATCGCGCCCCTTCCGACCCCGATGCCGCAATCGCCATGAGCACCGTGACCGACGTCACCCGCGACCGCCCCGCCGCGTCGCCGGCCAGCCTCGCCGACCGCGCGTACGCGCTGATCCAGCGGGACATCATCACGATGCGCCTGAAGCCGGGCGCCGCGCTCAACGAAGCCGACCTCGTCGCACGCACCGGAATCGGCCGCACGCCGGTGCACCAGGCCGTGCATCGGCTCGTGCTCGAAGGGCTGCTGTCCGTGATACCGCGCAAGGGCTTGATGGTGCAGCCGCTCTCGCTCGACGACATCGTCGCGGTGATCGACGTACGGCGCATCAACGAAGCGCACTGCGCCGAACTCGCCGCGCGCCTTGCGACGCCCGACGATCTCGCGCGCCTGGCCGCGCTGCTCGACGACGGGCAGGCCTGCGTCGACACGCACGACGTCGAGGGCATGATGGAACTCGACCGCGCGTTTCATCAGACGATCGCCGCGGCCGCGCGCAATGCGGTGCTCGCCGACATCCTGCGCGCACTGCACGAGCGCTCGCTGCGCTTCTGGTTCGTCACGCTGTCCGAACCGCACCATCTCGCCGACGTCCAGCACGAGCATCGCGCGCTGTTCGACCGGCTGTCCGCCCGCGACGCCGCCGGCGCGCGCGCGGCCGTCGAAGGCCATATCGATTCGTTCCGCTCCACGCTTCTTCAACATCTTCGCCCCTGAGCCGCCATGACCACTTTCACGCCGTTCCCCCCGCTCGCCCAGCTCGCCGCCGACCTCGCCGCCGGCCGGACCACGAGCCGCGCGCTCGTCGACACCGCGCTCGACCGGATCGCCGATCCGTCGGGACAGGGCGCCGTCGTCTTCACCGAAGTCGATGCGGACAATGCCCGCGCGGCCGCCGACGCACACGACCGGCTGCGCGCCGCGGGCACCGTGCTGTCGCCGCTCGCGGGCATTCCGGTGTCGGTCAAGGACCTGTTCGACGTCGCGGGCCAGGTCACGCGCGCGGGGTCGCGCGTGCTCGACGGCGCGCCGGCCGCGCGCACCGATGCGGTCGCGGTCGCGCGGCTCAAGCGGGCGGGCGCGGTGCTGGTCGGCCGCACCAACATGAGCGAGTTCGCGTTCTCCGGGCTCGGGCTGAATCCGCACTTCGGCAACCCGCGCTCGCCGTACCACCGCGACGTGCCGGGCGACGCGCGGATTTCGGGCGGCTCGTCGTCGGGGGCGGCCGCGTCGGTCGCCGACGGGATGGCCGCCGTCGCGCTCGGCACCGACACCGGCGGCTCGATCCGCATTCCGGCCGCGCTGTGCGGGCTGACGGGCTTCAAGCCGACCGCGAGCCGAATTCCGACGCAAGGCGGCGTACCGCTGTCGACGACGCTCGACTCGTTCGGCCCGATCGGCCTGACGGTCGCGTGCTGCGCACTGGTCGACCGGATGCTGGCGGGGCTCGAGCCGCACGTGCCGGCCGCCCGGCCGCTCGAAGGCGTACGGCTCGGCGTGCTGACGAACTACGTGACGGACGGCGTCGATGCCGACGTCGCGGCCGCGCTCGACACCGCGCTCAAGCATCTCGAAGCCGCCGGCGCGATCGTCACCGAAGTGCGCTTCCCCGCGCTCGACCGGCTGCCGGAGATCAACCGTTTCGGCTTCTCGCCGATCGAGGCGTACGCGTGGCATCGTCCGCTGCTCGCCACGCATCGCGACCAGTACGACCCGCGCGTGCTGACGCGCATCCTGAAGGGCGAACCGGCGAGCGCGGCCGACTATCTCGATCTGCTCGCCGCACGCGCCGCGATGCTCGACGAAGCCGCGCACACGGTCTGGTCGCGCTTCGATGCGCTCGTCGCGCCGACGGTGCCGGTCGTGCCGCCGCGCATCGCCGAACTCGAAACGGACGACGACGCGTTCACGCGCACCAACGCGCTGATCCTGCGCAACCCGAGCGCGTTCAACTTCCTCGATGCGTGCGGGCTGTCGCTGCCGTGCCATCCGCGCGACGCGGCGCCGGTCGGCCTGATGCTCGCGGCGGCGCCGCATCGCGACGACGCGCTGCTCGCGATCGGCCAGTCGGTCGAGGCCGTGCTGAACACGATCCGCTGACCGCGCGAGCCGATGGCAAGCCGGATCGGCGGCGGGCCGCGCCCGCGTGCGGCAGGGTGCCGCACGCGCGCTGTCAGTTTCGTGCCAGACCGTTCGCGCTAAAATCGCGCGATTGTTTTCCGGACCGACCGACGAGGAACCCCGCCGACATGAACGACTACACGCTTGCACTACGCCGCGAACGCCGCCTGCTGATGCTGCTCGGATGGGTGTGCATCGCCCTGCTGGCCGGTGCGCTGTATCTGCAGTACGTGAAGAACGAAGACCCGTGCCCGCTGTGCATCATCCAGCGCTACTTCTTCTGCGCGATCGGGATCTTCGCGTTCCTGGCCGCCGGTATCCGCAACTGGCGCGGCGTCTGGGTGCTCGAACTGCTGATCGCGATCGCCGCGGCCGGCGGTGTCGGCACGGCCGCACGGCACCTGTCGATCCAGATGAATCCGGGCTTCAGCTGCGGCTTCGACACGCTGCAGCCGATCGTCGACAGCCTGCCGCCCGCGCAGTGGTTCCCCGGCATGTTCAAGGTCGCCGGGCTGTGCGAGACCGTCTACCCGCCGATTTTCGGCATCCTGCTGCCCGGCTGGGCGCTGATCGGCTTCGCCGTGATCCTGGTCGCGGTCGTCGCGAGCCTCTGGCGTCATCGCCGCAAGCTGGCGAGCTGATCGGCCAGCCGCGTTGCCGGCCGCAAAACCGGCGGCGCGGCTCGACCGCACGGGCCACGCGCCGCCGGCGAGCGAATCGTCACGCGGCTCCGGCCAACGCCTGCGCCGGCCCTGGCCGGTCGCCGCACGTAAACACCTACCCTGCCGCCGCCCGGATTTCCGGGCCCGCGCGCATCGCGCGATCGCCGTGCTCCCGCCCCGTCACGCGTACGTTTCGGCCCGATGTGCATGCATCGGTCCCCCGATCCCGCGCGGCCGGCCTATGATCGACATGATCGCCGCCTGATAGCCCGGATCACCGCCCGGCCATGTTCCCGCCGCGTGGCGGTGCTATCTTCGGGACTGGATGGCGATCTACGTGCGCGTGGCGAGGCGGTTTCACCGCTCCCTGCGTAACGCGCGCCCGATCCGCAATGTCGACTGGATTCATCATGACAACGCAAACCATCCGCATCCGTCACCCTCATGGCGTCCGCGCGTCCGGCGGCGCCGTTCGCGCACGCCGTCAGTCCGCGGCCGCCGCATGGCCTCGGCCGTGCAGCCGGCCGGCCCGGCTCCCGTCCGTCCTCGTTGCCGCCGCGCCCGCCAGCGCGCGCCGCGTGTCGTGCCGCGTCGTCCCGAACGGAGCGTGCTGATGGAAGCCTGGCTCGGCGATCTGCAGCAACTGCTCGCGCACGGCGAAGCGGCCGTGCTCGTGACGGTCGCGCACACCGACGGCTCCGCGCCGCGCGAAGCCGGCACCAAGATGCTCGTCACGCGCGACACGGCCCGCCATACGATCGGCGGCGGTCATCTGGAGTGGAAGGCGATCGAGATCGCGCGGCATCTGCTGAAGGACGGCGCGCACGTGCCGCACGCACGCCGGCTCGAGCGGCTCGCGCTCGGCCCGAGCCTCGGCCAGTGCTGCGGCGGCGCCGTGGTGCTCGCGTTCGAGCGGCTCGACGTCGGCGACCTCGGCTGGATCATGTCGCTCGCGAAGCGCGTGGCGGCCGGCGCCGCGACCGTGCGTAGCGTATCATTCGGCCCCTCGCCGGGCGCGCCGCTGTTGAGCGAGCCCGAATCGGAAGCCGCACGCGCCGACTGCCTGCTGTGGGAAACCGGCGGCGTATCGCTGATGACCGAAACGATCGCGCCGTATGCGTTCCCCGTCGTGCTGTTCGGCGCGGGGCACATCGGCACCGCGCTCGTGAAGGTGCTGGCGACGCTGCCGTGCCACGTGCGCTGGATCGACGGGCCCGATGCGGTGTTCCCGCCGGCCGACGCGCTCGCCGGCATCGGCAACCTCGCGATCGACGCGGCCGCCTCCCCGGCGGACGCGGTCGACGCGGCGCCGCCGCAGTCCTACTTCGTCGTGATGACGCATGACCACGCACTCGATTTCGTGCTGGCCGAGCGCATCCTGCGACGCGGCGACTATGCCTACTTCGGGATGACCGGCTCGCGCACGAAACGCGTGCAGTTCGATCATCGCCTCGCCGCGATCGGCATCGACCCGGCCCAGGTCGCGCGGATGCGCTGCCCGATCGGTGTCGAAGGCATCATCGACAAGGCGCCCGAAGTGATCGCGATCTCGGTGGCCGCGCAGTTGCTGCAGGCCGTCGAGGCGAATGCGTCCGCGCAGGCTTCCCCCACTTACTGACCGACCAAGAACGACGCCATGACCCCGACATTCAAGGACAAGATTGCCCGTGCGCCGAAAGCGGAGCTGCACATCCATATCGAAGGCTCGCTCGAGCCCGAGCTGATCTTCGCGCTCGCGCAGCGCAACGGCGTGAAGCTCGCGTACGACTCGATCGACGCGCTGCGCGCCGCGTACGCGTTCACCGACCTGCAATCGTTCCTCGACATCTACTACGCCGGCGCGAGCGTGCTGCTCACCGAGCAGGATTTCTACGACATGACGGCCGCGTACTGCGAGCGCGCGCTCGCCGACAACGTCGTCCACACCGAACTGTTCTTCGACCCGCAGACGCACACCGAGCGCGGCGTGCCGATCGAGACGGTCGTCGCGGGCATCGAGCGCGCACTCGCCGATGCCGAAGCGCGCGGGCTGTCGAGCAAGCTGATTCTGTGTTTCCTGCGCCACCTGTCCGAAGAAGACGCGCTCGCGACGTTCGAATCCGCGTTGCCGCTGTTCGAACGCTATCGTCATCGCCTGATCGGCGTGGGGCTCGATTCGTCCGAGCTCGGCCATCCGCCGACGAAGTTCGCACGCGTGTTCGAAAAGGCGCGCGCACTCGGGCTGAAGCTCGTCGCGCACGCGGGCGAGGAAGGCCCGCCCGCCTACATCTACGAAGCGCTCGACGTGCTGAAGGTCGACCGGATCGACCACGGCGTGCGCAGCATCGAGGATGCGGCGCTCGTCGAGCGTCTCGCGAAAACGCGCACGGCGCTCACCGTGTGCCCGCTGTCGAACCTGAAGCTGTGCGTGTTCGACGACATGGCGAAGCACACGCTGAAGGCGCTGCTCGATCGCGGCGTGGCGGTGACGATCAACTCCGACGATCCGGCCTATTTCGGCGGCTACGTCAATGAAAACTACTTCGCGACGGCCGAAGGGCTGCAACTCACGGATGCCGAAGTCCATGCGGTGATCCGCAACGGCTTCGAGGCGTCGTTCATCGAACCGGCGCAGCGCGACGCACTGTACGCGCGCCTCGACGCGTACTGGCAGGCCGCGTGACGGCCCGCATCGAGGCACGCTAGACAGATGAAACGCGGCAACCGCATCCGCTTCGCGATTCCCCGTTCGGCCTTGTGCCGGGCCGGGCGCCTGCGTGCATGCAGAGCGATGACGCAGCCCGTCGTCGCCCGCACGCACCGGCCGTCGCGGCTTGCCGTGCCGTTCGCCGTCGTACCGGACGCGGGCATACCGGCTGCGGGCGCAACGGTTGCAGGCGCAACGGCTACGAGGTATGCGGACAACCACTCGCTGACGGCTTCGGCCGCCACGCTCGCCCGCGCCATCGCCTCCGGCCGTGCCGCACATCACGTGCGGCCGCCGCTCGCGAAGCACCGTCCCGCCCCCGTGCGGCATCGATCGCTTTCTTCTGTTCGCCTTACCTTGATGCAGGACCCTTCGTCATGACGCAAACCGCTTTCCGTTCCCAGCTGCTGACCTTCAACGGCGACCCGGCGCAATCGAGCCAGGCCGCGAACTACGAGACCGACGGGCTCCTGATCGTCGACGACGGCAAGGTCGTCGCGGCCGGCCCGTATGCGCCGCTCGCCGCGACCCTTGCGCGCGACGCGGTGGTCCACGACCTGCGCGACAAGCTGATCGTGCCCGGCTTCATCGACACGCACATCCACTATCCGCAGACGGACATGATCGCGTCGCCGGCGCCCGGCCTGTTGCCGTGGCTCGACAAGTACACGTTCCCGACCGAGCGCCAGTTCGGCGACCCCGAGCATGCGCGCGAAGTCGCCGACTTCTTCATCGACGAACTGCTCGCGTGCGGCACGACGAGCGCACTCGTCTACTGCACGGTGCACAAGCAGTCGGCCGATGCGCTGTTCGCCGCGAGCGACGCGCGCGATCTGCGGATGATCGCGGGCAAGGTGCTGATGGATCGCAACTGCCCCGAATTCCTGCGCGACACCGCGCAGTCAGGCTATGACGACAGCGCCGAGCTGATCGACCGCTGGCACGGCAAGGGCCGCCAGATGTACGCGCTCACGCCGCGCTTCGCGCCGACGTCGACCGAGGCGCAGCTGGAAGCGTGCGGCGAACTCGCGCGCCGCCATCCGGACGTGTTCGTGCAGAGCCACGTCGCGGAAAACGTCGACGAGGTGAAATGGGTGGCCGAGCTGTTCCCCGGCCATCGCAGCTATCTCGACATCTACGACCGCTACGGGCTGCTGCGTCCGCGCGCGGTGTACGGTCACTGCATCCATCTCGACGACGAGGATCGCCGCCGGATGGCCGAGACACGCACCGTCGTCGCGCACTGCCCGACATCCAACTTCTTCCTCGGCAGCGGCCTGTTCGACTTCGACAAGGCCGGCGAACATGACGTGCCGGTCACGCTCGCGACCGACGTCGGCGGCGGCACGTCGTTCTCGATGCTGCAGACGATGAACGAGGCGCACAAGGTCGCGCGGCTGTCGGGCCATCACCTGACCGCCACGCGGATGTTCTGGCTCGCGACGGCCGGCGCCGCGCAGGCGCTCGATCTCGCCGACACGGTCGGCACGCTCAAGCCGCGCACCGAAGCCGACTTCGTCGTGCTCGATCCGCAGGCGACGCCGCTGCTCGCGCGCCGCACGAAGCGCGCGGAGTCGCTCGAGGAACTGCTGTTCGCGTTCGCGCTGCTCGGCGACGACCGCGCGGTGTACCGCACCTATGCAGCCGGCGAACTCGTGCACGAGCGCGGCGCCGCGCGCCGCCCGGCCGCCGCGTAACGTCCGCGGGCTGCCTGCGGGCCGTCCGGCATGCGCGGCCGCCTGGCCGTCGTGCATGCCGGTAATCGAAATCCTCCGGTGCGCGGCACGGCGGCCTGGCCGCTTTCCGGCGTGCAACGGGCCATGCTAGAATTCGCCCCTCATTGGGGAGTAGCCGCTCCGCTCGATGTCCCGCGCCCCGGCGCGCATCGTGACGGAGGCGTCCGTCAACAGACTTGGCCGTTCGGCCATGGCGGACGCAGCCACGTTGGCCTGGCGAGACCGATGGTTCACTGCGCGCCGCATCAGGGCCCGGCGCGCGGCGAATCGTCGCTCGCACGCACAACAACGGCCCGTGGAACCCCATTCGTGTCCCAAGCCTTCCTGATCTCCACCGGCGCCGTCGCCCTCGCTGAAATCGGCGACAAGACCCAACTGCTTTCCCTCGTTCTGGCCGCGCGCTATCGCAAGCCGGTGCCGATCATTCTGGGCGTGCTCGTCGCGACGCTCGTCAACCACGGTTTCGCCGGCGCGCTCGGCGAATGGCTGGGCGTGCTCGTGACGCCGTCGATCATGCGCTGGGCGCTCGCGTTCTCGTTCATCGCGATGGGGCTGTGGATTCTCGTACCGGACAAGCTCGACGAGGACGAAGCCAATGCGACCCGCTCGCGGCTCGGCGTGTTCGGCGCGACGCTGGTGGCGTTCTTCCTCGCGGAAATGGGCGACAAGACGCAGATCGCGACCGTCGCGCTGGCCGCACGCTTCCAGGATTACATCGGCGTGGTGGCCGGCACCACGTTCGGGATGATGCTCGCGAACGTGCCGGCGATCCTGCTCGGCGACCGTTTCGCGCACCGTCTGCCGACGAAGCTCGTACACGGGATCGCGGCCGTGCTGTTCGTCGTGCTCGGCGCGCTGGCGCTGTTGGGTGTCGGGGTCTGACAGACAGGAAGGTGGCTGGCGCGGCCGGACGGCCGCGCCGAGTTGGCCGTCGCGCTACTTCGCGACGGCCGCGCCCGAGGCGGGCGCCGCCGGCACCGCGCGCTCGTTGGCGGCCGGCGCCGCCGGCCCGCCGCGCTTGTCGACCGGCAGCCGGACCGTGCGGACCGCGCCGTTCGACAACGGGAAATCGGCGAGCGCGCTGCGCGCGAGGAACGGCATCGCGTACAGCAGCGTGCCGTTGTCGCCGGTCGTACGCGCCGACACGTTGTAGACCTCCTTGCCCGTCGCGCGCTCGGTGATGCGGATGCCCAGCGTGTAGTCGAACACCTGGTAGGTCTGCGCGACATAGCCGGCCGGCATCGGCCCCCAGGGGCCCCACGGACCCCAGGGACTCCATGGCCCGCCCCGCCAGTACGGCCCGGGGCCCATGAACCACGGGTCATAGTAGACCGGCTGCGGCACCGTCACGAGATCGCTGCCGACCGCATAGGTCAGCCCGACGAGATAGCGTGCCTGCGACTGCGGCACCTGTCGGAACGCATACGCGGACAACTCGTTCGCAACGATCGGCTCGTAGGTCGACTGTTCGATGCTGTTCTTCTGCGCGTCCGTGCGCGTGAACGCATAGGTGCGGGTCGCGTCACTGCCGCTCCAGTCGGAGAAGGCCGTGACCCGGGTGGTCACGTAGCTGGTGCAGCCGGTCAGCAGCGCGACGCACAGCGCCGCCGCCCAGCCCGCACCGCGAAAAATCCATTCGCGTTTCATGTTGATCCTCGTCGATCCGTCACCCGTTCGTCGCACCGCGCGAAGCACAACGGGATGCCGATAATACGCGGACTCCCGGAAGCGGTAAAAAGTTCGCCCGGCACGCAGCCGCAAGCCTTTGTACAATGGCCCGGTTCGCCTGGCCCGCGCGACGGGCCCGTCCCCCACTCCACCGATCTCGACGACCATGTCCGACAACGCCTCCTCCACCGTGATCCGCCGCGCCGACTACACGCCGCCGGCCTTCCTCATCGATTCCGTCGCACTCGAATTCGATCTCGCGCCGGCCCGCACGATCGTCAGGAATACGATGCGCGTGCGCCGCAATCCGGATGCCGCGCCCGCGCCGCATCTGGAGCTGATGGGCGAGGCGCTCGAATTCCTCGGCGCACGGCTGGACGGCGCGCCGCACGGCGCGGTGCGCGCGCACGAGCACGGGCTGACGGTCGAGAACGTGCCCGACGCTTTCGAGCTGACGCTCGAAAGCGCGTGCGCCCCCGACCAGAATACGACGCTGTCGGGCCTGTACGTGTCGAGCGGCAACTTCTTCACGCAGTGCGAAGCCGAAGGCTTTCGCCGCATCACCTACTTCCTCGACCGCCCCGACGTGATGGCGTCGTACACGGTCACGCTGCGCGCCGACAAGGCCGCGTACCCGGTGCTGCTGTCGAACGGCAACCTCGTCGATTCGGGCGGCCTGCCCGACGGCCGCCACTTCGCGAAATGGGAAGACCCGTTCCGCAAGCCGAGCTACCTGTTCGCGCTGGTCGCGGGCAAGCTCGTCGCGATCGAGGAAACGATCACGACCGGCTCCGGCAAGGAAAAGCTGCTGCAGGTGTGGGTCGAACCGGCCGATCTCGACAAGACGCGTCACGCGATGGATTCGCTGATCCACTCGATCCGCTGGGACGAAAAGCGCTTCGGCCTCGAGCTCGATCTCGACCGCTTCATGATCGTCGCGGTCGGCGACTTCAACATGGGCGCGATGGAGAACAAGGGGCTCAACATCTTCAACACGAAGTACGTGCTGGCGAACCCCGAGACCGCGACCGACACCGATTTCGCGAACATCGAGTCGGTGGTCGGCCACGAGTACTTCCACAACTGGACCGGCAACCGCGTGACCTGCCGCGACTGGTTCCAGTTGAGCCTGAAGGAAGGCCTGACGGTATTCCGCGACCAGGAATTCTCGGCCGACATGGCCGCGGGCGACGAGGTCGAATCGGCGGCCCGTGCGGTCAAGCGCATCGAGGACGTGCGCGTGCTGCGCCAGTTGCAGTTCGCCGAGGACGCCGGCCCGATGGCGCACCCGGTGCGCCCGGAGAGCTACGTCGAAATCAATAACTTCTACACGATGACCGTCTACGAGAAAGGCTCGGAAGTCGTGCGGATGTACCAGACGCTGTTCGGCCGCGACGGCTTCCGCAAGGGGATGGATCTCTACTTCAAGCGCCACGACGGCCATGCGGTGACCTGCGACGACTTCCGCCACGCGATGGCCGACGCGAACGGGCGCGACCTCGCACAGTTCGAGCGCTGGTACAGCCAGGCCGGCACGCCGCGCGTGTCGGTGCGTACCGCGTACGACGCGGCCGCGCGCCGCTATACGGTCACCCTCGCGCAAGGCTACGGCGACGCGTCGCCGGCCGCGCGCGAAACGCAGCAAGGGCCGCTGCTGATCCCGTTCGCGATCGGCCTGATCGGCCGCGACGGCCGCGACCTGCCGCTGCGTCTGGACGGCGAAGCCGCCGCATCGGGCACGACGCGCGTGCTCGAATTCACCGACACCGAGCAGACCTTCACGTTCGTCGACGTGCCGGAAGCGCCGCTGCCGTCGCTGCTGCGCAACTTCTCGTCGCCGGTGATCGTCGAGTACGACTACAGCGACGACGATCTCGCGTTCCTGCTCGCGCACGACAGCGATCCGTTCAACCGCTGGGAGGCCGGCCAGCGCCTCGCGACGCGTGCGCTGCTGACGCTCGCCGCGCGTGCCGCCGCCAGCGCGCCGCTCACGCTCGGCGAGAACTTCGTCGCCGCGTTCCGCCGCGTGCTGACCGATGAAAGCCTGTCGCCGGCATTCCGCGAACTCGCACTGACGCTGCCGTCGGAAACCTACCTCGCCGACCAGATGGCCGAAGCCGATCCGGCTGCCGTGCATCGCGCGCGCCAATTCGTGCGTCGCCAGCTCGCGACCGCGCTGCGCGCCGACTGGCTCGCCGCGTACGAGCAGCACCAGACGCCCGGCGCCTACGAGCCGACGCCGGAAGCCTCGGGCCGCCGCGCGCTGAAGAACCTCGCGCTCGCGTATCTCGCCGAACTCGAGGACCCGGCCGATGCCGTGCGCCTCGCCACCGCCCAGTACGACGCGGCGAACAACATGACCGATCGCGCGGCTGCGCTCGGCGCGCTGCTGTCCGCGGCCGCCGCGGGCGCAAACGAACCGGCCGAGAAGGCGCTCGACGACTTCTACCGTCGCTTCGAGAAGGAAGCGCTCGTGATCGACAAGTGGTTCGCGATGCAGGCGGCGCAACGCGGTACGCCCGCGCAGCCGACGCTCGCGAAGGTGCGCAAGCTGCTCGCGCACCCGGCGTTCAATCTGAAGAATCCGAATCGCGCGCGCTCGCTGATCTTCAGCTTCTGCGCGGCGAATCCGGCCCAATTCCATGCGGCCGACGGTTCGGGCTACGCGTTCTGGGCCGAACAGGTGCTCGCGCTCGACGCGATCAACCCGCAGGTCGCGGCACGCCTCGCGCGCTCACTCGAACTGTGGCGCCGCTTCACGCCGACGCTGCGCGACCGGATGCGCGACGCGCTCGAACAGGTCGCCGCCGGCGCGAAATCGCGTGACGTGCGCGAGATCGTCGAGAAGGCGCTCGCGTAAGTCGCGCGTTCGACCTGTCGCGTTCGCACGCTCGAGCCGGTGCCACTTCCCGCGGCGCCGGCTTTTTTATTGCACGACCACGGCTGTAACCGCACCCAATCGCGGGGTCGGACCGCTCGGACGGCCTGCGCGACCAAGCGCGCCCCGCCCGGCGTCGCCGCCCGATACCGCGCCGATTCGGCGGCCGGGCCATGTAACCGGACGAAAAAAGCCGGCGGCACCGAAGGCGCGACGGGTAAAATTGCGGCCATTCAAGGATTCTTTGGCCTTTCGGAGTCTGTCATGTCCATTGCCCGCCGCACCACGCTGTCGAAGTTCCTGATCGAACAGCAACGTGAGACCAACAACCTCCCCGCCGACCTGCGCCTGCTGATCGAAGTCGTCGCCCGCGCGTGCAAGGCGATCAGCTACAACGTGTCGAAGGGCGCGCTCGGCGACGCGCTCGGCACCGCCGGCAGCGAGAACGTCCAGGGCGAAGTGCAGAAGAAGCTCGACATCCTGTCGAACGAGATCCTGCTCGACGCGAACGAATGGGGCGGCAACCTCGCCGCGATGGCATCGGAAGAAATGGAAACGTTCTTCCCGATCCCGGCGAACTACCCGCGCGGCGAATACCTGCTCGTGTTCGATCCGCTCGACGGCTCGTCGAACATCGACGTGAACGTGTCGATCGGCACGATCTTCTCGGTGCTGCGCTGCCCGGACGGCAAGCAGGCGACCGAGGAGTCGTTCCTGCAGCCCGGCACCGAGCAGGTCGCGGCCGGCTACGCCGTGTACGGCCCGCAGACGGTGTTCGTGCTGACGACCGGCAACGGCGTGAACTGCTTCACGCTCGACCGCGAAGTCGGCTCGTGGGTGCTCACGCAGAGCAACATGCAGATCCCCGCCGACACGCGCGAATACGCGATCAACGCATCGAACGCACGCCACTGGTACGACCCGGTCAAGCGCTACGTCGACGAGCTGAACGCCGGCAAGGACGGCCCGCGCGGCGACAACTTCAACATGCGCTGGATCGCGTCGATGGTGGCCGACGTGCACCGGATCCTGAATCGCGGCGGCATCTTCATGTACCCGGCCGACAAGCGCACGCCCGATCGTCCGGGCAAGCTGCGCCTGATGTACGAAGCGAACCCGATGTCGTTCATCGTCGAACAGGCGGGCGGCGCGGCGACGACCGGCACGCAGCGCATCATGGAAGTGCAGCCCACCGGCCTGCACCAGCGCGTGCCCGTGTTCCTCGGTTCGAAGAACGAAGTCGAGCGCGTGACCGGCTATCACGACGAAGCAAAATAATTGCACTGCAGCACTGGACGAGGGTGCGAGACGTCAGTACAATCGCGCCTTCGCGATGTGGCCCTAACGGGTCGCGTCGCAGTGAAGTGAAAGCGGAAAGTCCGCCGGATCGAAGGTTTCGCGAAGCAGCCGCAGCAAGCTGAAAAAATTTCGCAAAACCTATTGCCAAGATCGCGGATTTCACCATATAATTTCATTTCTCTGCTGCCGGTGTAGCTCAGTTGGTAGAGCAGCGCATTCGTAATGCGAAGGTCGTAGGTTCGACTCCTATCTCCGGCACCAAGATATAAAGGCCTGACAAGCGATGCTTGTCAGGCCTTTTCTCTTTTCCGGCGCCGAAATCCTGCAGTCCCTCGGCGACGCACTGCCCCCATCACACAGATCCACGATCTTCGCGTCCGCGTTCGGCGACCGCATGCGCACGTTGTCCGTCGCGATCATCGTGGCGGCACATTGTCTGCGCAACCCCGCCGACACCTCCGCACGACATTCCCCCCCCATTCATGCCCGTCGATCGCATCGGCCGCCCCTCGCGGTACGCGGCGGCACGACCTCCCGCGGCCATGACGACGAAAGCCGGCTGCTCGACGTGAATGCAACGGCATCCTCTATCTCGTGCAGCCCGACGGCCCGTGCTCGCCCCCAGGCACCGCACACGCGGGCGACATGGCCGTCACATCGATCTCCTGCTCACCATGCATCGCGCACACACGAGCCGTACCGTACCCAGACAAATCCCCTGGAAAATCTGCTTAAGGGTGCATAACATTACTTAACGATCCTGACCCGTCTATCGCGTTACATTGCGTGGGCGGCGCGACGGCCGCATGCCGCTTTCAACCCGCTTGCGGCGTGCGACAGCCGGTGCCCGGTCATTTCGACTCAACCCAAGGAGAGGACCACCATGACTCATGGCTTGATTATGTGGCTCATCATCGGCGCGATCGCCGGTTGGCTTGCCGGCTTGCTCGTGAAGGGCGGCGGTTTCGGGCTGATCGTCGACATCATCGTCGGGATCGTCGGCGCGGTGATCGGCGGCTGGCTTGCCGGGCTGCTCGGCATCAGCATCGGCAGCGGCTTCATCGGCTCGGTGATCGTCGCGGTCATCGGCGCGGTGATCCTGCTGTTCGTGATCCGGCTATTCAGGCGAGCGGCCTGACGTTTCTCTCCACGCGCCTTCGGGCGCGTTTTCGCATCGGGCGCGGCGCGCGGCCGGTTCGCCGCGCGCCACCGGCTCCGTCAGCGCTTCGCGTGCCGCAACCCGCGGTCGAGCACGTCGGCCTTCGGCAATCCGCTGCGCGCTTCGTGCACGCCATCGCGCCCGATCCACACGGGGCGCGACATCGCCCCTCGCCATCCCGCAACGAGCGCCGCCCGCGGCCTCGATTTCACAGCGACCATTTCAGTTCTCCATAGAACGTGCGGCCCGGATACGGGTGGAACGTGTAGTAGCGGCGGTCCGTCACGTTGTCGATGCCGGCCGACGCGGTCCAGTGACGATCGAAGCGGTAGCGCGCCTTCAGATCGACGACCGTAAACGAACTCGTGCCGCCGTAGACGTCCGGATTCACGTCGCTGTTGTCGAGCGTGTTGAACTGGCGGCCCGAGTAGCGCACGCCGACGCTCGTGAGCCAGTGCTCGTCGAAGCGATACGACGCGAGCACGTTCGCGCGCATGCGAGGAATGCGCGGGAAACGCGAACCGACGTAGGCCGGGTTCGCGGCATCGGCGAGGATCTGCGCGTTGCTCGCCGATACGTTCGCGTCGAGATCGAGCCCGCGCACCCCGACGTTCTCGCCGCTGAACGCGAGTTCGACGCCGCGCACGCGCACGCGATCGACGTTCGAGATGTTGGTGACGGTGGTCGCGCCCGACACCGTCGTCTGGCTGTAGATCGAGTCGCGCAGATCGCTCTGGAACACGCTGGCGCGCACGACGCCGACGCCCACGTCGCGTTCGGCCGTGAAGTCCCAGTCGATCGCCTTCTCCGGCCGCAGGTTCGGGTTGTTGTTGACGATCGCGTTGTTCGAAATCGTGCCCTGGAACAATTCGCCGACCGTCGGGAACCGCGTGCCGGTCGCGAACGACAGCCGGAAGCGCCAGACCTCCGTCGCGTCCCACTGCAGCGCGACTTTCGGCGACAGCGCGTTCGCGCCGCGGTCCGCATAGCCGAGCGTGCCGCGCGCATTGCCGAGCGCGCCGCCATACGCGTCCCAGCGCTCGTAGCGCAGCCCGAGCGTCGCGAGCCAGCGCGGCGCGAAACGCCACGCGTCCTGCCCGAACAGCGCCTGCGTGCGCGTGTCGCCGCGATAGACGCTCGCGAGCGACGTGGTCGGGCCGGCCAGCCAGTCGGCCGTGTTGTACGTGACGTTGCGCAGGAAGTAGTTGTCGTAGTGATAGCCGAACGTGAACGTATGACCTTTCACTGCCGGCGCCTCGGCCTTCAGGTCGAGCGTGCGCCAGCCGGTGCCGTCGCCCTGGAACAGCGTGCCCGCCCCACCCTGCACGGTCGAGGCCGCGCGGAGCACGTCGCGCGACACGTCGTACGCGGACACGACGCCCGACAGCCGCCAACCGGAATCGAGCCGGCCGTTCAACCCGAGCGCGTACAGCCAGTTCTCCTGGTCGCCGCGCTGCGGCGCGAACGCATTCGGCGCGACCGTCATGTTCTGGCCGCCGATCGATACGTTGCCGCCGTAGACGGGATTGCCCGCCGCATCTCGCATGAAGGTCTCGCCGTGCTGCCGGTAATGGTTCTCCCAATGCCCCAGCGTCAGCGTCGCATCGACGTGATCGGTGAACGCATAGCCCATCCGGACCGTCTCGTTGAGCTGTTCGGTCCGCTCGATCGTCTGCGCGCCGACGATGGTCCGCGGCTTGCCGTTGGGGCCGATGTCGGTCGCGGCGCCCGTCACGGGCACGGCAGCGCCCAGTTTCGGGTTGTAGGCCGAATTGGGGCTCGCGTACTGCATCGGCTGGCCGTTGTTTTCCAGCCGGTCGAGCGACAGCGCGAACCAGAACCGGCCGACGCGGTTCGCGATCCGCGCGGTCTGGTGATTGCCGCCGAAGCTGTCGGCAAAGCCGTAGCCGTCGTGGTAGCGCTGCGTAAAGAACTGCGTCGACACCGACGCCTCGAGCTGTTCCGGGCGGCGCGTGGTGAGCAGCACGGTGGAGCCGATCGCGTTGCCCGGATAGAGCGCGGAAAAGGGGCCATAGAGCACGTCGACGCGCGCGATGTCGTCGGGCGGAATCAGCGACCAGCGCGGCGGGTATGCATAGCTCGACCCGAGCAGGTTCGACAGCAACACGCCGTCCGCATAGACGAGCCCGCGCGCGCTCTGCAGTTCGTTGAAGTCGCGACCCGCGAATATGCTGTTGCGGTCACCGATGTAGCGCTTGCGGACCATCAGGTTCGGCGCGTACTTCAGCGCGTCCTCGGTGGTGACGTTGGTATGCGCATCGATCTGCTCGCGCGTAATTGACGTGACGACGGCCGGCGTATCCGGGTCGACCGGTTGCCGCTGCGCGGTCACGCTGACGGCGCTCAGCGTATCGCCGGCCGGTGCGGACGCTGCCGCGACGCCGGCGGCAGCCGGCGCGGCGGTCGCAGTGGTCGGGGGACGATCGACGCCACCGCCGCGGGCGGTCCCGGCGCGGACATCGTCGGTGGCAGCCGCGTAAGCGGCCGGCCATGCGAAAGCGGCCGCGCAGGCGAGCGCGAGCCGGCCGCGCGAGGGCCGCGCGGCAAAGGTGAACGACATGAGTGAGTTCCTGAAAACGTGATCGGACGCCGCCGGACACAGGGGCGCAAGCCGCGCACGAACGGCGCGACGCGCGGACCGGGGCCGCGGGCGGCTCGCGCGCCACCGGGGCGCGCGGACGACATCAATCAGACCGGAACGTTTTCAGGCGGGGCGCGCGGCTGCGCGAGACGAATGCCCTTGCGGGGCACATCGGAAACGACCGGCGCGGCCACCCGATACGCGAACGTGCGCACGAAGCCCGGCAGCGCGGGCAGGCTCGTGCCGAGCGCGACGTTGGCCGCGAAGCCGGGGCAGTACACGCAATGCGGGACGCCGGCATGGTCGAGCGACGACGTGTCGTGGTCGTCGTCCGCTTGCGCGAGCACGACCTGACGGGCGCCCGCTGCACTGCACAACTCGAGCGTGAGGGCGCCGGAGCCGCTCGACGCGAGACGCGCGTAGCCGACGACGGGCGACAGTACGTTCAGTACCAGCGCCAGCCATACGAGGCCGATCCATCGCGTCGTTCGTCTCATCGCGGTCCAGGAAAAAGTGCGCGCAAGTATAACAAGCGGCCCGATTGTTGCCGATCGCGAAGCGGCAATACCGGGCATCGCACTTCACGTCGGAGCGCATGTGCCGTTAATACAACAGAGACAAAATCTAACGATTCGCCGCTGGCATAAATTCGAGCGCGAGGTTGATAATCATTGAACCTGCTGGAGAAACGATCATGGACGAAAGACCAACTCGCATGCCACCGCCGGAGCAAGTGATGAGCCCGGATCCGGAACCCGTCGGCGTGGAATTCCTCGCCGAGTTGCCCGAGCACGTTCGGGCATTCTTCGACGAGCAGCACAAGCTGTACGCGCCGAAGTGAACGTCAGTCCGGTTCTGTAACCGCCACGTGTCGATCCTCGCTATCGTGCGGTACATCCGTGCGCTTCGCGCACAATTCGCCTCGCACCCGGGCCGCAACAGCCTGACGGTGCCGGATCAGCACGCCTGCTGATTCTCCTGTCGCGACGCTACGCCGCGCGACTGTCTTCGTCTATTCTTCTGGTTTTCCACGTCCGGCCCGCCCGGCTCTCCCGATCGTTCCGATGAAGCAAGCCATTCGTGCCAGCCTCGCTGTCGCCGCGCTCGGCGTCGCCCTCCTTTCGTCGCCGCATACCGCCCGTGCAGACGGCGACGACACCGCCCTCACCAACGTCGTTGCGCTCGCGTCGCAGCGCCTCGCGCTCGCCGAACCCGTGGCGCGATGGAAATGGGCGAATCACAAGGCCATCGAGGACCGGCCGCGCGAAGCCGCCCTGCTCACCGAAGTCGAAAAACGTGCCATCCAGGCCGGCATCGATCCCGCGTTCGCCCGAACCTTCTTCGAGGATCAGATCACGGCAAGCAAGGACGTGCAGAACGCACTGTTCGCGACCTGGCGCACGACACGGCCGCCGGAAGGCGCGCCGCCCGATCTCGCCACCAGCACGCGGCCGGCACTCGACCGGCTGACGCAGAAGATGCTCTCCGGTCTCGCGCAGGTCGCCCCGCTTCGCGAGGCGCCCGATTGCCAGGCGCGGCTCGCGCGCAGCATCGCGAACTGGAAGACGCTCACGCGCTACGACTCCACGCAGACGCAGGCACTCGATACCGCGCTGTCGCACGTCTGCTCCGCCGGCGGGGCCAGCGCGATCGGCTGACGCGGGTGCAGTGACGAAGGCCTGTCGCGGCGCTCAATCCGCCGGCGTGAGCGCCACGAGCGGAATCACCTGCAGGCCGCGCGCGAGATGCGTCTGCAGCAGGCGATGGGTGAACGGTTCGAACGTGCCGTCCGTCGCGTCGGCCACGAGCCGCGCGGCCGCATCGAGCGACTCCGCCGAACCGAGATAGCACCAGCCGTCGATCACGTGAAACAGGCGGCGCTCGCCGCTCGCCTCGAACGCGACGGCGCCTTCGAACGGCCAGGGCGCCCCGCCCGCGCGGACGGCGTCGGCTGCGGGGCGCCGGTTGTACGACGGGCGCAACCGCGCGATCCATTGCGCTTCGGCGAGCATCGCCCCCAGCTCGTTGCCGGTCTCGCGCCATTCGACGCGCCGCACCTGCTGCGCGAGCCGCATTTCCTTCGACGAGCGGCGCTCGCCGGTCAGCAGCGCACGCAGCCGCTGCCGCACGCGCACACTGCGACCGACATACAGCGCTTCGTCACGCTCCCCGAACAGCGCATACGCACCGCACCCTGCCGGCGCGGTATCCAGCCAGGCCTCGGTGAGATCGCCGCCCAGACGGAAATGGCGCGTCGTCCGCGCAATCTGCTCGCGCAGCCGCTCGAGCGGCACGATGTCGTGCAACTGGCGCCAGAACTGCCAGAGCAGGTCGGCATCGGCCAGCGCGCGATGGCGCGCGGCCGGAACGAGCCCATGCCGTTCGATCAGCGCATCCAGCCCATGCCGCGATTCGCGCGGAAACAGCGCGCGCGACAGCCGCACCGTACAGAGCACATCGGGATTGAAGGCCAGCCCGGCGCGCTCGAATTCGGCGCGCAGGAAGCCGCGGTCGAAGCTCGCGTTGTGCGCGACGAACAGCTTGCCGTCGAGCCGCTCGAACAGTGCCGGCGCGAGCGACGCGAACGTCGGCGCGTCACGCACCATCGCGTCCGAAATGCCCGTCAGTTGCTGGATGAACGGCGGAATCGCCTGCCCCGGATTGACGAGGCTCGTCCACGTCGATACGCCGAGCGGTCCGATTTCGACCACGCCGATTTCGGTGATGCGGTGATCGGCGAGCGAGCCGCCGGTGGTTTCAAGGTCGACGAAGACGAGCGGCTGTTCGCTGGCGGGATCGGACGGACGGGAATCGGACATGAAAAGACTGGGAAACGATGCTTCCGTGAGTATGCACCGGCATGCGTACTCGCGACCAGCCCGGACGGGGTCGTTCCGTCCCCGGAAAGCAAAAAGCCCCCGCGATGCGGGGGCCGGACGTGATCGGCAATGCGTGGCGCGTCAGACCGCCTGGATATTCGCTGCCTGCTTGCCTTTCGGCCCGACTTTGACGTCGAACGAGACACGCTGGTTTTCCTTCAGCGTCTTGAAGCCGTCCATCCGGATTTCGGAAAAGTGCGCAAACAAATCTTCACCGCCATTGTCCGACGTAATAAAACCAAAGCCTTTAGCATCGTTAAACCATTTCACGATACCGGTATCCATGTCTTCGTTCCCCACTCGATAAGATCAAAAAAGCTATTTTTATAGCCGTTACCCGAAATCCCGAAACATTGCGCCGGCACCCGCACCAGCACGCACGCCCGAGGACGGAGTGCTGACTTTATAAATTGGACAATCCGGGTGCGTCAAGAAAATTTTTGGCGGCTCTTTTATCGAAAATACGCTAATACCACTGGAATCGGTACACCATCGCGTTTGATTAATTGATTCGCATCAAAAACCTGTCAATATTACCGGGACCGGATCGTTAATAATGCGGGCCGTGAAATTCCTACCGGGGACAAATCGACCCGGTAAAATCCTCGGGTTTTTTCCGGGTTGCGGAAATCCGGGGACGTTGCGATCCTGAATCAACGCCGAAAGGAAGGAGAGGGTCATGTGGCTGGACGGAATCAAGCGCTTCGCGAGCCGGCTCGGACGCGTACGTCGCAAGTCCCGCGCCCTGGCCGAGTCCGCGCGCGAAGCGCCGTGCGACACCGAATTCGATATGACGTGGCACGGCGATCACTGGCAGAACCTGCTCGCATCGCCCCTGGATGCCCGTCACTACGTGATGGAAGACTGGACCTACACGCCGCCGCCGGTCGAAGCAGAAGATGCCGCGCCCGCGGGCAAGCGCAAGCGCCGCTCGTACACGCGGTAAGCGCACCGGGCAGCGGGGCAAAAAAAAAGCGCGACTGGGAAGTCGCGCCGACAAAGGTTTGGAGATCTTTTCCGTCAACGAAAAAGTCTGCTTCGGAAAGCAGAGATCGCAGTATAGCGAGAGAACCACCTTTCATTATCCATGCTCCACACAAACCTCTATTGCCGATGTGTCAATAATCGCGCTATAGCCGCTCCTGTCCGCCGCTGACCGTCTGTCGCACACGCGCAACGCCCGTTACGTACTCCTGATCGCTATTTCCCTTCGCCGCACTGCCGCAAACCCTTACCCGGCAATGGTTTCCGCGTTTTTTTTAATTTTTGCGGATTCCAAAATACACTATTTCTTAAAGTGTGAGCCGCGCCTGCTTCGCACCCTCCGTACACTGCGGATGGCTTTCTGATAAGCGCACCGCCGCTCTGCCGGGCCGGCTACAGCGTCAAGCAAAACACGGCCAGTCCGCCGCAGGTTCGATCGACATCATCCTGTTTGGAGACAGATCCATGAAAAAAACCCTGATCGTCACCGCGTTGTCGGGTGTATTCGTTACCGCAGCCCATGCTCAAAGCAGCGTTACGCTGTACGGCCTGATCGATGCAGGCATCACCTACACGAACAATCAGGGCGGGCATAGCTCATGGTCGGAGCGCAGCGGCCAGATCAACGGCAGCCGCTGGGGCCTGCGCGGCACGGAAGATCTCGGCGGCGGACTGAAAGCCATCTTCGTGTTGGAGAACGGCTTCAACATCGCCAACGGCACGCTGGGCCAAAATGGCCGCGAGTTCGGCCGCCAGGCGTTCGTCGGCCTGTCGCAAGACCAGTTTGGCTCCCTCACCCTCGGTCGCCAATACGATAGCGTCGTCGATTACATCGGGCCGCTGTCGCTGACCGGCACGCAATTCGGCGGCACTCAATTTGCCCACCCGTTCGACAACGACAACCTGAACAATTCGTTCCGGATCAATAACTCGGTCAAATATACGAGCGTCAATTTCGGCGGCCTGAAGTTCGGCGCGTTGTACGGCTTCTCGAACAGCAACCAGTTCTCGAACAACCGTGCATACAGCGCGGGGGTGTCGTACACCTACGCCGGCTTCAACATCGGCGCCGGCTACCTGCAGTTGAACAATGACACCTCGGGGCTCACGGCAGCTGCGGTCACCAACAGCGCCGGCGCGGTGGCAGGCGACAACACGTTCGTCGGCAAGCGTCAGCGCGTGTTCGGCGGCGGCCTGAACTACACGTTCGGCCCCGCCACGGCCGGCTTCGTATTCACGCAAACGCGTGTGAACCGGGCGCTCGGCATCTCCGCGGGCGCCTCGGGCGTGTCGAGCGGCCTGGGTCTCGACGGCACGTTCGCCCGCTTCAACAACTACGAAGTGAACGCGCGCTACGCGCTCACGCCGGCCTTGTCGCTGGCCGGGTCGTACACGTACACCGCCGGCTTCCTGGACGGCCGTCATCCGGGCTGGAATCAGTTCAACCTGCAGACCGACTATGCGCTGTCCAAGCGGACCGACGTGTATGTGCAAGGCGTGTATCAGCGAGTCAGCACGGACGGCCTGGGCATCGGCGCCTATGTCAATGGCCTCGGTGGCGCTTCGTCGACCAACAAGCAGATCGCGGTGACCGCCGGCCTGCGCCATCGCTTCTGAGCAACCGGCAACGCCAACGCCAACGCAACGTACACGCGAATAAAAAAGCGCCCCATCGGGGCGCTTTTTCTTGGCTGCGTCGGACCGATATGCTCAGGCGTCGCCCCGCGCCGGATACCGGACGTCGAGTATGTCGATCGGCTGCGGGCCGGCCGGCGTCATCAGCGTGACGGTATCGCCGATCTTCGCCTTGATCAGCGCACGCGCGACGGGCGAAATCCAGCTGACGCAGCCGCGATCGAGGTCGACCTCGTCGATCCCGACGATCGTCACCGTGTGATCCTCGCCGTCTGGCGTCTCGTAATCGACCGTCGCGCCGAAGAACACCTGGTCGACATTCTCCTGCCGGCTCGCGTCGACGACTTCGGCGAGGTCGAGTCGCTTCGTCAGGAAGCGGATGCGGCGATCGATCTCCCGAAGCCGCCGCTTGCCGTAGATGTAGTCGCCGTTCTCCGACCGATCGCCATTCGATGCGGCCCACGACACGAGCCGCACGACCTCGGGGCGCTCGACGTCGATCAGGTTCAGCAGCTCGTCCCGCAGCCGCTTGTGGCCGGCCGGCGTGATGTAGTTTTTCGCACCCGCCGGAATCGCGGGTTGAGCCTGGTCGAGATCGTCGTCGTCACCGTCCGACTCTTTGACAAACGCCTTGTTCATGATGCAGATTCAACGTGGATGACTGATCCCCCAAGGGTACACGAAGGGCGGCCGGCCAAGGCCATGGCACCAAATTCGCGAATAAGGCTTCCCTTTTTATACGACTCTGCTATACTTCCGCTTCTGCGTGCGGCTGTAGCTCAGTTGGATAGAGTACTTGGCTACGAACCAAGGGGTCGTGGGTTCGAATCCTGCCAGCCGCGCCACTTTTTCGAGGGCCTTCCGAACCGAAGGCCCTTTCAGTTCGAAGCAGTAGAAGTTTGTTGTTGCGTGCGGCTGTAGCTCAGTTGGATAGAGTACTTGGCTACGAACCAAGGGGTCGTGGGTTCGAATCCTGCCAGCCGCGCCACCTTAAAAGGGCTTTCCTTCGGGAAAGCCCTTTTTCTTTTTGCGCCCGCCCTTCTCACTCGCACCATCGCCCGGATGCCTTCGGCAACGTGCCGCCAACGTCGCGCACCCTTTCGTCGGCGTCAATGAAAACGGCGGCCATTGGCCGCCGTCCGTCGAGCATCGAATCCACCCGCCAGGGCACGTGAGCGTCAGTAGTCCTGCCGCTCGCGCTCGATACGCATGCCGCCGTCATGGCGCGCATGCGCACCGTCGTCGGTCGAGCGCTCGCGCATGATCCGCATCACGTCGGGATTGGTTCTCACGCGCCGCATCACGTTCGCGAGATGCACGCGGTCGCTGACCTGGATCACGAAGCGCAGCACCGTCGATTCGTGCGTCAGATCCTCGTCCATCGCGATATGAACGATGTTCGCGTCGGCCGACGTGATGTCCGCCGCGACGCGCGCGAAGATGCCCTTCGTGTTCTTCACCAGCGCCTTCACCGCGACATCGAACAGGCGGCCCGGCTGCGGCGCCCATTCGACGTCGATCCAGCGGCCCGGATCGCGGCGATGGATGCGCTGCGCGACACGGCAGTCCGTCGTATGAATCGCCATGCCCAGACCGATGCCGATGTAGCCCATGATCGCGTCGCCCGGGATCGGCCGGCAGCAGGCGGACAACTGCACGGACATCCCTTCGGTGCCGGTAATCACGACCGGCGGCGCATGATGCGCGGGATGCCGCTCGGACTTCGGCAGATCGTCGTCCGCGTCGCGGCCGCTCATCAGCACCTCGATGCGCTTGGCCATCACCGCGGCGACGCGACGACCGAGGCCGATGTCCGCGAAGATTTCCTGACGGCTCTTGTTGCCCGTCCACTGCACGAGCTTCTCCCACACTTCCGGCTCGACGTCGGCCAGCGCGAGACCATAGCCCTTCAGGCTCTGGTCAACGAGCCGCTCGCCCAGCTGCACGGACTCGTTCAGGCGCATCGTCTTCAGGTAGTGACGGATCGCCGAGCGTGCCTTGCCGGTGCGCACGAAGCCGAGCCATGCAGGGTTCGGCTTCGAATACGGCGCGGTGATCACCTCGACGATGTCGCCGCTCTTCAATTCGGTGCGCAGCGGCAGCAGTTCGTTGTTGATCTTCACGGCCACGCACTGGTTGCCGAGATCGCTGTGGATCGAATACGCGAAATCGAGCGCCGTCGCGCCACGCGGCAGCGCCATGATCTTCGACTTCGGCGTGAACACGTAGACCGCGTCGGGGAACAGGTCGATCTTCACGTGCTCGAGGAATTCGCTCGAATCGCCCGCTTCGCTCTGGATGTCGAGCAGCGACTTCAGCCACTGATGCGCGCGCTTCTGCACGTCGCTGAGGTCCGCGCTGCCGTTCTTGTACAGCCAGTGCGCGGCGACCCCCGCCTCGGCGATCTCGTGCATCTTGCGCGTACGCACCTGGAACTCGATCGGCGCGCCGAACGGGCCGACGAGCGTCGTGTGCAACGACTGATAGCCGTTGATCTTCGGGATCGCGATGTAATCCTTGAACTTGCCGGGCACGGGCTTGTACAGCGCGTGCAGCGCGCCGATGCACGTGTAGCAGTCGAGCGGGCTGTCGACGACGACGCGGAAGCCGTACACGTCGAGCACCTGCGAGAACGACAGCTGCTTGTCGCGCATCTTGCGATAGACGCTGTAGATGGTTTTCTCGCGGCCGGTGATCTCGGCATCGATCTTCGCGTCGGCCATCGCGCGCTGCGCGGCCTCGAGGATCTTGCTGATCACTTCGCGGCGATTGCCGCGCGCGGCCTTCACCGCCTTCTCGAGCGTCGCGTAGCGATGCGGGTTGAAGTTCGCGAAGCTCATGTCCTGCAGCTCGCGATACGTGTTGTTCAACCCGAGCCGGTGCGCGATCGGCGCGTAGATGTCGAGCGTTTCCCGCGCGACGCGGCGGCGTTTTTCCATCGGCACCGCGCCGAGCGTGCGCATGTTGTGCAAGCGATCGGCGAGCTTGACGAGAATGACGCGCACGTCGCGCGCCATCGCGAGCAGCATCTTGCGGAAGTTTTCCGCCTGCGCTTCCTCGCGGCTGCGGAATTCCATCTTGTCGAGCTTCGACAGGCCGTCGACCAGCTCGGCGACCTTCGGGCCGAACCGCTCGGCCAGCTCGTTCTTGGTCACGCCCTGGTCTTCCATCACGTCGTGCAGCAACGCGGCCATCACGGCCTGCGCGTCGAGCTTCCAGCCGGCGCAGATTTCCGCGACGGCGACGGGATGGGTGATGTAGGGCTCGCCGCTCTGGCGATATTGACCGAGGTGGGCTTCGTCGCTGAAGTGGAACGCCGCCTTGACCTCTTTGATTTCGTCCGGAGCGAGATACTCGGCAAGCGCGGCGGTCAGTTTCGCGATCGAAACGACGCCGTGCTTGCGCGGCTGCTCCGGTGTGGCGGTCGGCCCGAACAGATGCCGGAAGGACTGTTCGAGGACCGCGTCGATGTACTGGCGCGCAGGCGACTGGGCCGTGGCTTCGGTGGTCGAATCCGCGGAGGCGGACGATGGGGTGGTGCTCATATTCGCCTCCAGGTCGAGTCGTTGCGCGCGTGGACTACATGGCTGGAACGGGCCGGATGCGCGTTACACCGGCACCTTCTTCAGCATCTCGACGCCGACCTGGCCGGCGGCGATTTCGCGCAGCGCGACGACGGTCGGCTTGTCGCGGCTTTCGATTTTCGGCGTATGGCCTTGCGCGAGCTGCCGCGCGCGATAGGTGGCGGCGAGCGCCAGTTCGAAGCGGTTCGGGATTTGCTTCAGGCAGTCTTCGACGGTAATGCGAGCCATGTTGGTAATTCCTTCTGAATATAGTCCTTATTCTACCTTATGTCCCTCGTGCCCCGCGTCATTCCGCGTGGGGCAGATGGACGCCGAGGTCGATGAACAGCTCCGTGTGTCGCGCGTACTGCGAAGCAAAACGCAGGCGCGTCGCCGCGACGATGCATTCGAGTTCCGCGAGCGCACGCTCGAAATTCTCGTTGATCACCACGTATTCCGCTTCCGACGCGTGCGCGATCTCGCTGCCGGCGGCCAGCAGGCGCCGCGTGATCACGTTCGGTTCGTCCTGGCCGCGCTTCTTCAGGCGCTCTTCGAGCGCATCGAGCGACGGCGGCAGGATGAAGATGCCGACCGCGTTGCGGAACTGCTTCTTCACCTGCAACGCACCCTGCCAGTCGATTTCGAGCAGCACGTCGTGGCCGTTCCTCATCTGCTCTTCGATCCAGACGCGCGACGTGCCGTAGTAGTTGCCGTGCACTTCCGCGCTCTCGAGGAATTCGTGCGCCGCGTGACGTGCGCGGAAATCCTCGACGGTCGTGAAGTGGTAGTGCTGGCCGTCCTGCTCGCCCGGGCGCGGCTTGCGCGTCGTGTACGAGATCGACAGGCAGATGTCGCTGTCCTTCGACAGCAGCGCATTCACGAGCGTCGACTTGCCGGCGCCCGACGGCGCGACGACCATGAACAGGTTACCGGGATAGACGCCGCCATGCAGCGAATGCGACGCGTGGCCGTCGCGGGTGGAATCGGTCATGTTGCTTTTACTCCAGGTTTTGCACTTGCTCGCGCATCTGCTCGATCAGCAGCTTCAGCGCCATCGACGCGTCGGCGAGTTCCTTCGCCGCCGCCTTCGAGCCGAGCGTGTTCGCTTCGCGATTCAGTTCCTGCATCATGAAGTCGAGACGCTTGCCGACGCGGCCGCCCTTCTCGATCACGTGACGCGTTTCATTCAGGTGCGCGGTGAGCCGCGACAGCTCTTCCGCGATGTCGATCCGGATTCCGTACATCGTCACTTCCTGACGGATGCGCTCCGCGGCTTCCTCGCGCGTGACGACCGTCGAGCCGCCTTCGGGCGCCGCGAGGCCGAGCGCTTCCTGCAGCCGCTCGACGATCTTCTGCTGATGCTTCGCGATCAACTCCGGCACGAGCGGTGTGATGCGCGCGACGATCGCCTCCATCTCGGTGACGTTCGACAGCAGCATCGTCGCCAGTTGCGCGCCTTCGCGCGAACGCACGACGACGAGCTCGCCGATCGCTTCCTTGCCGCAGGCGAGCACCGCGTCGCGGATCGCCTCGGCCGACACACCGCTCTCGGCGAGCACGCCGGGCCAGCGCAGAACTTCACCCGCGCGCAGGCGGCCGACGCCCGGGAACGAATCGAGCACCGCGCGTTCCAGCTCGGCAAGCTGGCCGAGCGCCGACTGGTTCAGCGCGCCCGCGCCGATGCTCTGCTCGCCGCGCTGCAGGTTGATCCGCACGTCGACCTTGCCGCGCGACAGCTTGTTCATCAGCATTTCGCGCAGCGCGGGTTCGCACGCACGCACGTCGTCCGGCATCCGGAAATTGAGATCGAGGAAGCGCGAGTTCACGGTGCGCAGTTCGACCGACACGCTGGTGCCGCCGTTGCCGGCAGCCGTCGCGAGTTCGCGCGTCGCGCTCGCGTAGCCCGTCATGCTGTAGATCATGGTTCGTCTCGCCGTCTGGTGCCCTCGCGGGCGGGGAATACATCGAGGCGCCCGGCGCATCGGAAGGCGCGGGGCGGGAAGCGCGCATTATCCCATTTTTGCGGACCACCCCGCCGGGCACGCCCGCCGTTCGGCGCTAAAATCGAGGTTTCCTCTCCTTCCGCGATTTCCCCATGACGTCTTCCGTTTCCCGCCCGAGCGGCCGCCGCGCCGACGAACTGCGCAAGGTCGCCCTCACGCGCCACTACACGAAACACGCCGAAGGCTCCGTGCTGGTCGAATTCGGCGATACCAAGGTGCTCTGCACCGCGAGCGTCGCCGAGCGCGTGCCCGAGTTCCTGCGCGAGCGCGGGCAAGGCTGGCTGACTGCCGAATACGGGATGCTGCCGCGCGCGACCCACACGCGCAGCGACCGTGAGGCCGCACGCGGCAAGCAGACGGGCCGCACGCAGGAAATTCAGCGCCTGATCGGCCGCGCGCTGCGCGCGGTGTTCGATCTCGAGGCGCTCGGTCCGCGCACGATCCATATCGACTGCGACGTGATCCAGGCCGACGGCGGCACACGCACGGCCAGCATCACCGGCGCGTTCGTCGCCGCGCACGACGCCGTGTCGACGCTGATCGCGGCCGGCAAGCTCGCGCGCTCGCCGATCACCGACCACGTCGCCGCGATCTCGGTCGGCGTGTACGAAGGCGCGCCCGTGCTGGACCTCGACTACGCGGAAGATTCGCGCTGCGACACCGACATGAACGTCGTGATGACGGGCGCGGGCGGCTTCGTCGAAGTCCAGGGCACCGCCGAAGGCGTGCCGTTCTCGCGCGCCGAGATGAACGCGCTGCTCGACCTCGCACAGGGCGGAATCGCCGAGCTGGTGCAGTTGCAGAAGGATGTCCTGGGTGCGAGCCATGCCTGACGACCGCACCGTCGCGCCGCTGTCGCGCATCGTTCTCGCGTCGAACAACCCGGGCAAGCTGCGCGAATTCACCGCGCTGTTCTCGACGGTCGGCATCGAGATCGTCCCGCAGGGCGAGCTCGCGGTGCCGGAGGCGGAAGAGCCGTTCGGCACGTTCATCGAGAACGCGCTGACCAAGGCACGCCACGCGTCGCGGCTCACCGGGCTGCCGGCGATCGCCGACGATTCGGGCCTGTGCGTGCGCGTGCTGCGCGGCGCACCGGGCGTCTATTCGGCACGCTACGCGCAGCGCGCGGGCCGCGACAAGGGCGACGCGGCGAACAACGCGTATCTCGTCGAGCAACTGCGCGGCGTCGACGACCGGCGCGCGTATTACTGCTGCGTGCTCGCGCTCGTCCGCCATGCGGACGATCCGGAGCCGCTGTTCGCCGAAGGGCGCTGGGCCGGCGAGATCGTCGATACGCCACGCGGCGAACACGGTTTCGGCTACGACCCGTATTTCTACCTGCCGTCGCTCGGCGCGACGGCGGCCGAACTCGAGCCGGCCGTGAAGAACACGCACAGCCATCGCGCGCTGGCGCTGAAGGCGTTGCTCGCGCGGCTCGCGCGGCTCGCGGAGGAAGCATGAGTTTGCTCGATACCCATTCGCTGCAGGAGGTCGCATGAGCCAGGCCGCGGACACCGGCGCGCGCGTGGTCGCGACCTTCACGTCGCCCGGCCAGGTGCGTCTCACGTCGCTGCCGCCGCTCGCGCTGTACGTGCATTTCCCGTGGTGCGTGCGCAAGTGCCCGTACTGCGATTTCAACTCGCACGAATGGAAAGGCGAACGGTTCCCGGAAGCCGACTATCTCGACGCGTTGCGCGCCGACCTCGAGCAGGCGCTGCCGCTCGTGTGGGGCCGACAGGTGCATACCGTGTTCATCGGCGGCGGCACGCCGAGCCTGCTGTCGGCGGCCGGCCTCGACCGGATGCTGTCCGACGTGCGCGCGCTCTTGCCGCTCGACGCCGATGCCGAGATCACGCTAGAAGCGAATCCGGGCACGTTCGAAGCCGCGAAGTTCGCGCAGTTCCGCGCCAGCGGCGTGAACCGCCTGTCGGTCGGCATCCAGAGCTTCAACGAAGCGCACCTCAAGGCGCTCGGCCGGATTCACGACACCGCGCAGGCGCGCGCGGCCGTCGAGATCGCCGCGAAGAACTTCGACAACTTCAACCTCGACCTGATGTTCGCATTGCCGAACCAGACGCTGGACGAATGCCGCACCGACATCGAGACCGCGCTGTCGTTCGCACCGCCGCACCTGTCGCTGTATCACCTGACGCTCGAGCCGAATACGCTGTTCGCGAAGTTCCCGCCCGTCGTTCCCGACGACGACGCGTCGGCCGACATGCAGGAATGGATCCATGCGCGCACGGCCGAAGCCGGCTACGGGCGCTATGAAGTGTCCGCATACGCAAAGCCGAATCATCAGTGCAAGCACAACCTGAATTACTGGCGCTTCGGCGACTATCTCGGGATCGGCGCGGGCGCCCATACGAAGCTGTCGTTCCCGAACCGGATCCTGCGGCAGGCGCGCTACAAGCATCCGGCGACCTTCATCGAGCAGGCGAAGGCCGGCACGGCCGTGCAGGAAGAGCGTGAAGTCGGCGCGCGCGACCTGCCGTTCGAATTCATGCTGAACACGCTGCGGCTCGTCGAGGGCTTCCCCGTGCACAGCTTCGCGGAACGCACGGGCCTGCCGATGAGCACGATCGAGCCGGCGCTGAAGGAGGCGGAACGGCGCGGGCTGATCACACGCGATTTCACGCAAATCGCGCCGACGCCGCTCGGCCAGCGTTTCCTCAACGACCTGCAGGAATTGTTCCTGCGCGACGACTGAACGCATGAACGACGCGGCATTTCGGTTACAATGCCGCCTCGTGTGGAAGCGTGGCCGAGCGGTTTAAGGCACTGGTCTTGAAAACCAGCGACGGGAAACTGTCCGTGAGTTCGAATCTCACCGCTTCCGCCAGGAAGTTCGCCGAACCCCGTCCATTCGCAGAATGACGGGGTTTTTGTTTGTCCGCTCGCGTGCGCCCCGCACGTTCCGACGCGTCGCGCCGGATGCCGTTACAATCCCGCGCTCCGATTCGCGAAACGGGAAATCCACGTCATGAAGCCCTTCCTCGTCTCGTCGCTCGTCGCCGTGCTGGCCGCCGTCAGCACGCATGCAGCGGCCGACACCGCCTCCGGCAGCGACGCGCCGGCGTCGTGCGCGATCGCGTACGTGACCGGCGTCGGCGGTTCACCGCGCGGCCTCAGCGAATATCTCGCGAGCCCGTCGCCATACAACTACCTGAAGGACAACGAGCTTCAGTGCAAGGTGGGCGACGACGGACGCACGTCGAACTGCACCGGCGTGACCTACCTGCGCAACGAACAGGTCAGCGTGTACGACGATTCCGATCCGGCGACGCTGACCGTCGTCGCGCGCGTGGAACTCGACCATGGCCAGAAGTATCCGGTGATCGTCGTCGTGCAGCGCAAGGACGCGCGCTGCAAGTAACGAAGTCGCGGTGCGACACGCGCCGTCGGTCGAGACGGAACGCGGGTTCACGCCGCGCCTTGCGCGGCACCTGCCCGGTGGGCACGGGCGGCGGCGCTCGGTCATGCAAACCGGACCAGCACGTCAGGCAGCGCACCGGCGCCCGACGCGAAAAATACGATGATCCGCATTTCCGTCGCTCGCTCGTGGAATCGGCGCCGGATCGACACGGTACGCGCGCCCGGACGCCTGCCGCCGCACACAGCCGGACGCCTCCCGGCCCGCCCCGCCATCGCCTAGAATTCGTTCAACACGGCGACACGAACGCCGCCGCGTGTTCGATGTATTCGATGCCGCACGCGCCACCCCTGCGCGCGGCACACGGAGATCGCCATGACCGACCTGTCGACCGCGACGGACCACGTCGATTACGAAGGCTTCGAGATCCATGTCGTGCCGGCCACGCTGCCAGGCAGCGACACGCGCTATACCTACACCGGCTACGTATGCCATCCGGGCGTGAATCCGGCGCTGCCCGGCCATGCGGTGCCGTTTCACGCGGACGGCGAGGAAAGCTTCGCGAGCCTCGACGAGGCGACCCACGAAGCCATCCACATCGGCAAGAGCATCATCGACGGCACGCACCCCGACCTGTCGGTACTGTCGCTCGTCACGCACGGCTTCTGAACCGGCCGACGCACGTCGCCGGCGATTGCCCGGGAGGTGCGGTCGAGGTTGCCGCCTCGGCGGACCGCTGCGCCAGCCGAACGATCGACCGCAGCATGCCGTGGCTTTCAACCTTGCAACACGCGCGTCCGCCGCGGCCGCTGTCACATGTCGCGTCACATCACCACGCACGTTGCACGGTTGCTCGACGCGGCGCCCGGCCGTCATCATCAGCGATCCCGGCGGCCGATCCAGCGCGCTATGCGTTTCTCCCCATATCGTCTCGCGCCGGGGCGCCTATCATTTTTTTATCGTCCCTCCCGGCCATCACCTCATGCGCCCCCTTCTCCGTCCGCGCGTCGCCCGGCTGCGTGTTGCCGCGCTGGCCGCCGTCGCCCTGCTCGCCGCGTGCACGATCACGCCGCCTTCGTCGCTACGCTCGGTCCTGACGATTCCGTCGGTCATACGCAGCGGCAATCTCGACCAGTATCGCGTCGAGGTCGCGCATCGTGTCGCCGAACGCAATCCGTCCGGCATGCTGCACGGCACACCGCAGGCCATGCTCCGTTCGCTCGTCGTCGTCGCCTTCACCGTCGATGGCAGTGGCCGCGTCGTCAACGCATCCGTCTATCGCAGCAACGGCGACAGCGAAGCGGAAGCGCTCGCGCTCGCGTCGCTGCGCCGCTCGGCTCCGCTGCCGGCGCCGCCGTCGCGGCTGCTCGACGGCAACGGCCGGCTCGAACTGATGGAAGGCTGGCTCTTCAACGACGACGGCCACTTCCAGCTGCAAAGCACCGCCTCCGCGCAGGCGCAATCGATCGATTGATGCGCCGCCGCGGCCCGATTGCCGGTGAGCGGCGGCGCTGGCTATAATTTTCCGCACTCGCGTGGCCATCACGCCGCGCATGCGTTCGCACGCCCCACCCGGCAAGCGAGCCGACCACGCCGGCACCGGGCGGCGGCGACCTACCCGTCTCCATCGTCGACCGGCGGGTGACGTCCGCGCGACGGCGCGCGTCCACGCCGCCACCGCGTCATCCGCATCACTCATTTGCCCGGCCGCTCCCGGCAGGCCGTCGCCTGCCCGAGCGTACGCTCGGCCGAGCACCCCAACGACAAAACGGAGACATCCATGTCCGCATCCCCCCCGGCCGTTGCACACGCAACCGGTTCGGCCGGCGCCGTCAGCCACCGGCGCATCGTGTTCGCGAGCTTCATCGGCACCGCGATCGAGTTCTACGATTTCTACGTGTACGCGACGGCCGCCGCGCTCGTCATCGGCCCCGTATTCTTCCCGCACGGCTCAGCAACGGCGCAAGCGCTGTCGGCGTTCGTCACGTTCGGCATCGCCTTCATCGCGCGCCCGATCGGCTCGTTCCTGTTCGGGCACTTCGGCGACCGCATCGGCCGCAAGTCGACGCTCGTCGCCTCGCTGCTCGTGATGGGCGTGTCCACCACCGCGATCGGCTTCGTGCCCGGCTACGACACGATCGGCGCGCTCGCGCCGGTGCTGCTGTGCGTGCTGCGCTTCGGGCAGGGGATCGGCCTCGGCGGCGAATGGGGCGGCGCGGCGCTGCTCGCGACCGAGCATGCGCCGCAGGGCAAGCGCGGCTGGTTCGGGATGTTCCCGCAACTGGGGCCGTCGGTCGGCTTCCTGATGTCGAACGGCCTGTTCTTCGCGCTCGCGCTGTCGCTGTCCGACGACCAGTTCCGCAGCTGGGGCTGGCGCATCCCGTTTCTCGTCAGCGCGGTACTCGTCGCGCTCGGCCTGTACGTGCGGCTCAAGATCACCGAAACGCCCGCGTTCCAGGCGGCCCTCGACCGCAACGAGCGCGTGCGCGTGCCGGTCGCGACACTCGTCACGCAGCACTGGCGGCCGACGCTGCTCGGCGCGCTCGCGATGGTCGTCTGCTACACGCTGTTCTACATCTCGACGGTGTTCTCGCTGTCGTATGGCGTGTCGGCGCTGCATATTCCGCGCCAGAGCTTCCTCGGCCTGCTGTGTTTCGCGGTCGTCTTCATGGGGCTCGCGACGCCGCTGTCCGCATGGGCGTCGGACCGCTTCGGGCGCAAGCCGGTGCTGGTCGTCGGCGCGATCGCCGCGCTGTTGTCGGGGTTCGCGATGGAACCGCTGCTCGGCAGCGGATCGATGCCGCTCGTCGCGCTGTTCCTGACGATCGAGCTGTTCCTGATGGGGGTGACGTTCGCCCCGATGGGCGCGCTGCTGCCGGAATTGTTCCCGACCAACGTCCGCTATACGGGCGCGGGCGTCGCGTACAACCTCGGCGGGATTCTCGGTGCGTCGATCGCACCGTATATCGCGCAACTGCTGGCCGCGCGCGGCGGACTGTCGTGGGTCGGCGGCTATGTATCGGTGGCGGCGGCGATCAGCCTGATCGGTGTCCTGCTGATGCGCGAAACGCGCGACGCGTCGCTCGTCTGACCCTCCGGGGCGACCCGGGTTGCAGGGCGGCGGGCGATGCCTATACTCGATCCTGGGCGTGTCGTCGCGCGCCCGGTCCCGCCCCGACAAGGAGCCGCCGCGATGAATATCCGCCTCGCCAATGCCGACCTCGTCCTGATCCTCGCGCTCGCACTGGGCGGCGCGCTACTGCTCGCGCTGCGGTTCCGGCCGAAGACCTGGCGCGGCCTCGTGTTCGAGGCGCTGCTGGCGAACCTGGCGGCCATCGCCGCCGTCGTCACGGTCGAGGCGTTGCTCGCGTGATCGCGGCCGCCGCGCCGCGTCAGGCGGTCAGCCGCGCGCGCAACGCGCCATAGGCGGGGCAGACCGCATCGATCGCGCCCAGCGCCTCGTCGACGGTCGGCATCGCGCCCGGCTCGCCGATCGACAGCGCATGCGGCGCGCCGCCGATGCCGCAATGGTGGCGCGACGTCGCGACGAAAATCATCACGGTCGGCCGCTGCAGTGCGTGCGCCATGTGCACGAACCCGGTATCGACGCCCACCACGAGCGCGGCCCGGCCAAGCGCCGCACCGAGTTCACGCACCGTCATCGCCGGTAACACGATCGCCCCCGGCGCACGCGCGGCGATATCCCGCGCGTCGTCATGCTCGGCCGCCGATCCCCACGGCAGCAGCACGCGCACGCCGCGCGCCATCATCTCCGTGGCAAGCGCGGCCCAGTGCTCGGCCGGCCATTTCTTGTCGGGATTGGACGTCGCGTGGAACAGCAGCATGAACGGCCCGCCGTCGGTCACGGCGGCCGGCAGGTTCGCATCCTGCGGCGCGACGATGCCGTGCATGGCGGGCCCTTCCGGCACGTAGCCGAGCGCTTCGCCGGCACTCACGCGCATTCCGTGCCATGCGTCGCAGTCCGGCCGCGGGCCGAAACGGTGCGAATACGCGAAGCGCGCGCCCGTTTCGCCGAGATCCTGCGTCTGGTAGCCGAAGCGACGCGCGCCACGCGCCAGCGACGAAATGATCGCGCTCTTGTACACGCCGTGCAGATCGATGACCGCGTCGTAGCGGTGCGCACGCAACGCGCCGATCGAGGCCGAGATCGCCTTCAGGTCGCCGGCATTGCGCAGTTTCTTGAAGCGGCGCAGCGGCGCGCCCAGGACGGCGCTCACACCCGGATGCCAGCGTACGACCTCCGCGCACGATTCGTCGACGGCCCAGTCGACCGTCACGCCGGGGAACGCGCGATGCAGGTCGGCGACGACGGGCAGCGTCTGGACGACGTCGCCGAGCGACGTCACTTTCACGATGAGGATACGTTTCACGATTCGCGGGGATTCCTGACGGGCCATCTTGGCATGCTAACGACGGTTGCTATGTACAGACATTACGCCAACATTACATTTGCAACAAATTGCATCTCTTTGTGGATTTTTGTCGCTCACTAAGAACGTTTGACGCCCCCGCTGGCATCCCGTTCTTTTTATAATCCACTCTTTGCCCTCCGGCCCGAGCCAATGCCGCGCCCTGCCCTTCCCGCGCTGTTTCCCGCCCTCACCCGCCGCTCGCTGCGAATCTGGCGCCAATACGGAGTTTTCTGGCTCGGTGCGATCGTCGTCGGCCTCGCGGCCGTCCTGTACGCCCGGTTGATCGACTGGGGTTACGAGACTTTCCGCGCGATGCGCGATCACGCCGTCTGGCTGCCACTGCTGCTGACCCCGGCGATCGCCGCGTTGTCGGCATGGACGACACGTCGCTTTTTCCGCGGCGCCGAGGGCAGCGGCATCCCGCAGGTGATCGCGACGCTGCATGCCAGCCCGAGCGCATTCGGCGCCCGGCTGCTGACGCTGCGCATTCTGTTCGGCAAGGTGCTGATCTCGTTCCTCGGCATCCTCGGCGGCTTCACGATCGGCCGCGAAGGGCCGACCGTGCAGGTCGGTGCGGCGCTGATGTTCAACCTGCGACGCTTCTACCCGCGTTCGAACGCGCAGATCGAACGCCAGCTCGTGCTGGCCGGCGCCGCGGCCGGGCTGTCGGCCGCATTCAACACACCGCTCGCGGGCATCGTGTTCGCGATCGAGGAACTGACCCGCAGCTTCTCCGCGCGTGCCAGCGGCGTGCTGATCACCGCGATCATCCTTGCCGGCGTCGTCGCGCTCGGGCTGAACGGCAACTACACGTATTTCGGCACGATCAACGCCGGGCTCCATTTCCCGAAGCTGCTGGCGGTCGCGGTGCTGGTCACCGCGATCGTGACGGGCATCGCGGGCGGCCTGTTCTGCTGGTTGCTGCTGAATACGGGGCGCTGGCTGCCCGCGCAACTGCTGGGCCTGTATCGCGAGCGGCCGGTCGCGTTCGCCGCGCTGTGCGGCTTCACGATCGCCGTCGTCGGGCTCGTGTCCGGCGGCACGACGTTCGGCAGCGGCTATGCGGAGGCGCGCGGCCTGCTCGACGGCAGTCAGCAGTTGTCGGTGTTCTATCCGCTCCTGAAGATGGTATCGATGGTCGCGTCGTACCTGCCGGGCATCCCGGGCGGGATCTTCGCGCCGTCGCTGTCGATCGGCGCCGGCTTCGGCAACGTGCTGCATGCCGTGTTCAGCGACATGAGCCTCCCGATGCTGATCGCGCTCGCGATGGTCGGCTATCTGGCCGCCGTCACGCAGGCGCCGATCACGTCGTTCGTGATCGTGATGGAAATGATCAACGGTCATGCGCTCGTGATTTCGCTGATGGCGACCGCGCTGGTATCGAGCCGGGTATCGCGCTTTTTCGCGCCGCCGCTCTACGAAACGCTCGCGCAGCGCTATCTCGCGCCGCCCGTCGCGGCCGCCGCGCCGGCCGCGGCAACCGCAGCGGCCGCGGCGGACAACATGACCGGCGTGACCGAACCCCAGGATGCAACCGCGGCCCCCGCCGATCCGCTCGACACGCTGCGCGACGAAAGCGGTAACGAGCCGGCCGCTGCGGCGGCGGCCGACAGCGCCGCGGACACGGCGACGACGCACGATGCCGGGCCGGCCGCGACCGACGCAAACGGCCCGGCGCAACAGCACGGCCCGCGCGACGCTCAGTAGATCACGACGGGCGCCGGCCGGTAGTAGACCGGCCGCGCCGGCACGACGATGCATCCGGCCAGCGTGATCGCGACGAGCGCGATGGCGATTGCGGTTCTTTTCATCGCGCGTCTGCCTCAAGCCCAGTGGCCGCGCGTCCAGAACCAGTTCGGACCGCGCTGGTCCCACTGCCCCGGCACCCATTGCATGCCGACGCGCTCGGTTTCCCAGTGGCCGCCGATCCATACGTAGCGGCCATGGTCCCAGTGCCAGTGCCCGCGCTCCCATACGTAGCCCACGCGCGTGGCCGGCACGACTTCATAGCGTACCGGCGGCGGCGCATTCGGCGCGACGACGACGATTTCCTCGGTGCGCACGGCGACCGGCTCCGCGATGACCATGCGCCCCTGCGGCGCGATCACGGGCGTGCCGACGAGAATCTCGTCCGCATGCGCGGCGAACGGTGCGACGACGGCCGACAGGCCCGCGGCCAACAGCGCGAGCGAAACGATGCGACGTGAAACGGGAGAGACAGCCATCACAACCTCCTGGTTGAACAAATGACGCGAGCGTATTCGTTCAATGCGGGAGAGTCGATTGCGGCCGACAGGCGCCGTGTTACGGCGTGCCCGAAAGTGCAACAGGGCGTAAGACGCGCACGGCGGCGGGTGCCGCCGTGCGGAGGGACACGCGCCAAGCGTCAGGCTTGCGGAATCTCGATCTTCACTTCGAGGACTTCGAGATCGTCCTGGCGCTCGAGGCTCACGCGGATGTCATCGTCCGAAATATGAACGTACTTCGAGATGACCGCGACGAGCTCTTTCTGCAGCGCCGGCAGGTAATCGGCCGGCGGCCGGCCGCCGACCCGCTCGTGCGCGATGATGAGCTGCAGGCGCTCCTTCGCGACCGATGCGGACTTCTTCTTCTCGCCGAGGAGAAACGAAAGGATGGACATGGGCGGCCTCCGTTACTTGCTGCCGAAGAGGCGCTGCAGCAGGCCCGGCTTCTGGTAATCGGTGAAGCGCAGCGGCTTGTCCTCGCCGAGGAAACGGGCGACGACGTCCTTGTACGCTTCCGCGACGTCCGTGCCGTCGATATGCACGGCCGGCAAACCCTGGTTCGACGCGTGCAGCACGGCTTCCGATTCGGGCACCACGCCGATCAGCTTGATGCGCAGGATCTCGCTGATGTCCTCGAGCGACAGCATCTCGCCTTCGCTCACGCGCTTCGGGCTGTAACGCGTGATCAGCAGGTGTTCCTTGATCGGCTCCTTGCCTTCGGTCGCGCGCTTCGTCTTCGACGACAGGATGCCGAGAATGCGGTCCGAGTCGCGCACCGACGATACTTCCGGGTTCGTGACGATCAGCGCTTCATCCGCGAAGTACATCGCGTGCAGCGCGCCGGCTTCGATACCGGCCGGCGAATCGCAGACGATGTATTCGAAGTCCATCGCGACGAGATCGTTCAGCACCTTCTCGACGCCGTCGCGCGTCAGCGCATCCTTGTCGCGCGTCTGCGACGCCGGCAGGATGAACAGGTTCTCGCACTTCTTGTCCTTGATCAGCGCCTGGTTCAGGTTCGCTTCGCCCTGGATCACGTTCACGAGGTCATACACGACGCGACGCTCGCAGCCCATGATGAGATCGAGGTTGCGCAGGCCGACGTCGAAGTCGATCACGGCCGTCTTGTGGCCGCGCAGCGCGAGACCCGACGCGAAGCTCGCGCTCGTCGTCGTCTTGCCCACGCCGCCCTTGCCCGAGGTCACCACGATGATTTTTGCCATTTACCCAATACCCTGTGTTCGTCAATGAGAGCCGATCGATCCGGAGTGCACCGCGTGAATTACGTCAGGCGCAGCGGTTCGATCATCAGTTTTTCCTCTTCGAGCCGGATCTGTACCGATTTGCCCAGTACGTCGGCGGGCAGCGGGTTCTCGGTCGTTCGATAGATACCCGCGATCGAAATCAGTTCCGGTTCGAGACACGTGCAGAAAATGCGCGCGTCGTGATTGCCGTGCACGCCCGCGAGGGCGCGGCCGCGCAGCGGCGCGTAGATGTGGATATTGCCTTCCGCGATGATTTCCGCGCCGTGACTGACCGGCGCGAGCACCACGAGGTCTCCTTTCGCGTAAATCTGCTGCCCCGAACGCAATGGCCGGTCGATCACCAGCGTCTGGCCGCCGGCCTGCACGAGCGTCGGCGCGGGCTCCGACGGCTGTTCGGGCGCCGCTGCGGCTGCCGGAGCGGCGGCGGTCTCGACGGCTGGCACGGCCGCCGGTTCCGCTTCGTCGGCAGGTTTCGCGGCCGGCGCGCGGCGATCGCGCGCCTCCAGCAACGGCAGGCCGGCTTCCCCCGCCCAGCCCTGCGTTGCCAGCGCGACGACGCCCACCGGACGCATCCGCACGTCGTTCAGCATCTGGCGGATGTCCGCGAGCGCGACGCGTTCGCCGTCAGCCAGGCGGCGGACGTCGATCGCGACGACATCGTCGGCGAAAAACTCGGGAGTCGCTTCGAAGCGCTTGACCAGTTCGGCACGCAACGCATCGAGATCGGTCGTCTTCACGGTGAACAGCAACGTATCGACCGATCCGCTGCGCAGCTCGAAGAATGGCGATTTTTTAAGCGACATGGACACTCTGCAAAAATTTTTTGCGTATTTTACAGGCGTCCACGCGTGCGGCCATTATTTTTGGGACTCGGGGTTGCTGCGGCCCGGGCGGACGCGCAACCGGCAGGCGGGCGGGCCGGCGGGCGATCGGGCTTTCATCGCGCCGCGCGGGGCTGGGGATGTCGAGGCCGCGTCAGTGCTTCACCTGCGACACGAACAGCGATTTCATCGCGCCGGGCATCCGCGCGATCGGCGCATGTTCGCCGGTGTTGCCGAAACCCGCGCGCTCGTAGAAGCGGACCGCGTTGCGGTTCGCGTCGGCGATCCACGCGTAAACGTCGGTGGCGCCGCGCTCGGCGAGCCATGCGGTAGCCGTCTCCAGCAGCAGCACGCCACCGCGCAGATGACGCACCGCATGCGCGACCCACAGTTCGCTGACGAACGCGCGCCGATCGGGCGTGTTGTCGAAATACGCGCCGATCATGCCGGCCGGATGGCCTTCGGTGTACAGCAGGAAAGTCGTCGACTCGTCGGACACGGCGCGCTGCGCGGCGATCGCCGACGCTGCGTCCGCTTCGACGGTCAGCAATTCGGCCTCCGGCGCTTCGCCGGGCGCGTAGGGCTCACGCAGCGATGCAGCGCGGAGTTCGCGATACACGCCGCCCTGATCGGCAGCGATACGACGAACGGTCAAGGTCGAACTCATGCAGGCACAGCCCCCTTCGGACAGCAAGCTATTAGCTTCAACCGAAAGCGGGGCATGAGTCAAATCGTAATTTTCAAACGCTGGCGCGGATCGAAAGGCGGCGGATGTCATCAGCGGCGACACACGTCGATCAGTGTGCAGTTGCAGCATCGGTGTGCGGACGCTGGCTGCCGGAGGGTGAACATGCGGCCGTCATCGGACGGATCGTCTCGTTCTCCTTGCGATGCGCGGCCATCAGGTTTTGAGCCGCATAACATTGCGTCGCTGCGACCGTAATGCTCCGTAATATAAGCCAACAAAAAACACGCCGCGCCCATACTTCACCGGCCGCTTTATTGCGATGCAACATTTGTTGCAGCCCCTTCACACCGGCGTGGGTCGCCGCACGTCGAGCCATTCGTCCGACAAACGACGCACCCGCCTGCGCGCCAATCCGCGTCGGCCGCATGTTTCAATCAGCGCGCGTCGGTCCGCAGCGGCCCGCATTGCGCGCGGCCCGTCGTTTGGAGCGCCAAGCCTAGCGCCGGAGTTTGGCAAGCGCGCGCACCGGTCGTATAACAGGCAGAACCGGACGACGATCCGGTGCCACCGCGCGCGTCGCGGACCACGAGGATTCGAACAAACTTGCATGCGGCCGCCCGCGGGCCGGCCGACTGGAGGGAGACAATGGCAATGACCAATGCACCGGCTTCGGGCTGGTCGGATGGCAAGCGTTATCTGTGGCTGCTCGGCGCGCTGACGATCACGCTGCCGATCCTCGCCGCACAGCTCGCGCTGTCGACGGGCCTTCACGTGTTCTGGTGGTTCGGCCCGCTGTTCGCGTTCGGCGTGATCCCGATCCTCGACACGCTGATCGGCGACGATCGCGACAATCCGCCCGAAGCCGTCGTGCCGCACCTCGAACGCGAACGCTATTACCGGTACATCGTTTATCTCGCGACTTTCGTCGAATACGTCGCGTTCTTCATGTGCGTGTGGATCGTCGGCACGCATGCGCTCGCGTGGTACGACTACGTCGGCTTCGCGCTGTCGCTCGGCGCCGCGACGGGCATCTCGATCAATACCGCGCACGAGCTCGGGCACAAGACCGACCGCTTCGAACGCTGGCTCGCGAAGATCACGCTGGCGCCGGTCGCGTACGGCCACTTCTACGTCGAGCACAATCGCGGCCATCACGTGCGCGTCGCGACCGCCGAGGACCCGGCAAGCGCGCGCTACGGCGAATCGTTCTGGGCGTTCCTGCCACGCACGGTGATCGGCAGCATCCGCTCCGCGTGGCGGCTCGAAAAGGCCCGCCTCGAGCGGCTCGGGCATTCGCCGTGGACCTGGCGCAACGAAGTGCTGCATGCGTGGGCGATGACTGCCGTCGTATGGGGCCTCGCGATCGCGCTGGCCGGCAAGGTCGTGATCCCGTTCCTCGTGATCCAGGCCGTCTACGGCGCGTCGCTGCTCGAGGTGGTGAACTACGTCGAGCACTACGGGCTCGGCCGTCGCAAGCTGCCGAGCGGCCGCTACGAACGCTGCACGCCGCAGCATTCGTGGAACAGCAATCACGTCGTCACGAACCTGTTCCTGTACCAGTTGCAGCGACACGCCGACCATCACGCGAATCCGACACGCTCTTACCAGGCGCTGCGCCACTTCGACGATGCGCCGCAATTGCCGGCCGGCTACGCAACGATGATCCTGTTCGCGTACGTGCCGCCGCTCTGGTATCGCGTGATGAATCCACGCGTCGTCGCGCACTATCGCGGCGACATGGCGCAGTCGAACATCAAGCCGTCGATCCGCGACAAGGTGCTGGCGCAATATCCAGCTGCGGCGTGATGGTTCGGTGAGGGCTGCGTAGAAGCTGGTGGACGCCGCTTGAAACGGTCGACGCACCGGCTTCCGGTTTGGCACGCGTGCGCGGTGCGGCAGCCATGCGACAACTGTCAGGAGTTCCGCCGGCCAGTTCGTCACGGGACGATGGTGTTCATCATGTAGCCACGCTGCATCGAAGATGCAACACGATCTGTGCGACACGATCCGTGCGCGTCGGCGACCCAAAACGAAAAACCCCTTGATCCTTCCGGATCAAGGGGCTTCGTATTTTGGCGGAGAGGGTGGGATTCGAACCCACGGTACGGGGAAACCGTACGCCTGATTTCGAGTCAGGTACATTCGACCACTCTGCCACCTCTCCTTCCTTACTGCATTTCGCGGCTGGTCGTTTCCGCGAGAAAAAGATTATAAGACGATCGCTTCGCGGCTGACAAGCCCTTTCTGCAAATTTTTTTGCGAGGGCTTCGGCAGGCTCGCGTTAGGACGCCTGTGCCGGCGCGTCGATCCGCTCCATGCCGCCCATGTACGGACGCAGCACTTCCGGCACCGTGACCGAGCCGTCCGCGTTCTGGTAGTTCTCCAGCACCGCGACGAGCGTGCGGCCGACCGCGAGACCCGAACCGTTCAGCGTATGCACGAGCTCCGGCTTGCCCTGCGCGTTGCGGAAGCGCGCCTGCATCCGGCGCGCCTGGAACGCCTCGGTGTTCGAGCAGCTCGAGATCTCGCGATAGGTGTTCTGCGCGGGCAGCCACACCTCGAGGTCGAACGTCTTCGCGGCCGAAAAGCCCATGTCGCCCGTGCACAGCGTGATCACGCGGTACGGCAGGCCGAGCTTCTGCAGGATCGCTTCCGCGTGGCCGACCATCTCGTCGAGTGCCGCGTACGACGTTTCCGGCGCGACGACCTGCACCATCTCGACCTTGTCGAACTGGTGCTGACGGATCATCCCGCGCGTGTCGCGGCCGTACGAACCGGCTTCCGAGCGGAAGCACGGGGAATGCGCGGTGAGCTTGATCGGCAGCGCGGCGCCGTCGACGATCGACTCGCGCACGGTGTTCGTCAGCGAAATCTCGGACGTGGAGATCAGGTATTGCGTGACCGTGTTTTCCGCGCCGCCCTTCTCGACGCGGAACATGTCGTCCGCGAACTTCGGCAACTGGCCCGTGCCGTACAGGATCTCCGGGTTCACGATGTACGGCGTGTACGTTTCGGTATAGCCGTGCTGCTGCGTGTGCGTGTCGATCATGAACTGCGCGAGGGCGCGGTGCAGGCGTGCGATCGGGCCGCGCAGCATCGTGAAGCGCGCGCCGGCGAGCTTCGCGCCCGTCTCGAAATCGAGGCCGAGCGGCGTACCGACGTCGACGTGATCCTTCACCTCGAAGTCGAACTGGCGCGGCGTGCCCCAGCGGCGCGCCTCGACGTTGTCGGCTTCGTCCTTGCCGACCGGCACGCTCTCGTGCGCGACGTTCGGCATGCCCAGCATCAGGTCGGACAGGCGCGCCTGGATCTCGCCGAGCTTGGCTTCCGACGCCTTCATGTCGTCGCCGATCCCGCCGACCTCGGCCATCACGGCCGACGTGTCCTCGCCCTTGCCCTTCATCGCGCCGATCTGCTTCGACAGGCTGTTGCGGCGCGCCTGGAGCTCTTCGGTGTGGGTCTGGATCGCGCGGCGTTCCGCTTCGAGTGCGGAGAACGCGGCGACGTCGAGGGTGTAGCCGCGATCGGCGAGGCGCTTGGCGACGCCGTCGAGGTCTTTGCGCAGCAACTGGATGTCGAGCATGGGAGGACTTGGAAAATCGTTGTGTAAGACGGGAATTCTAACGCACCGCGCGCCCGCCACGGCACCGGCCGGATGGACAACGCCGCAAATGGGCGACCATGGCAGTATCGCATTGCCGGTACGCCGCATCGGCGGTCGGCGAATTGCCGCGCGCCTCGCCATGACGGATCACGACACGACCGCGCCGGCTGGCGGCAACCGAATCAGGCGGAGCGCCAGTTCCGCGTCACGGCACACCTGGGAATCCGATGACCATCGAACTCGACAAGGATGTACGCGACCGCGCGATCGCGTCGCTGCAACGCTATTTCACGGAAAACATGGACGAGCCGATCGGCAACATCCAGGCCGGCGCACTGCTGCATTTCTTCATTCAGGAAGTCGCGCCGGCGATCTACAACCTCGCGGTCGCCGACGCGCAGGAACGCCTGCATGCGCGGGTGGCCGAACTCGACATCGAATGCCACGAAGAGCCGTTCGAATACTGGAAGAAACAGCAACCGGCCCGCAAGCGCTGACGCCTGAGCGGCGACGCAAGTCGAACCGGCCCGCGCGGCGCCGTCAGTCCTTCTTGCCGGCCTCGCGATCGAGCTCGCGCAGCCAGGCAAGCTTCTCGGCGATCTTCGATTCGAGCCCGCGCGGCACCGGCTGGTACCAGCGCGGCTCGCGCATCCCGTCCGGCAGGTACGTCTCGCCGGCCGCGTACGCATTCGGCTCGTCGTGCGCGTAACGATAGGCATGACCGTAGCCGAGCTCCTTCATCAGCTTGGTCGGCGCGTTGCGCAGATGCACGGGCACCTCGCGCGACTTGTCCTGCTTCACGAACGCCATCGCCTGGTTGAACGCGTTGTAGCCGGCGTTGCTCTTCGCCGCGCATGCGAGATAGATCACGGCCTGTCCGAGCGCGAGTTCGCCTTCCGGCGAGCCGAGCCGCTCGTAGGTTTCGGCCGCGTCGTTGGCCACCTGCAACGCGCGCGGGTCGGCCAGACCGATGTCTTCCCACGCCATCCGCACGATGCGCCGCGCGAGATACTTCGGGTCGGCGCCGCCGTCGATCATCCGGCAGAACCAGTACAGCGCGCCGTCCGGGCTCGAGCCGCGCACCGACTTGTGCAGCGCCGAAATCTGGTCGTAGAAGTTGTCGCCGCCCTTGTCGAAGCGCCGCGCGTTCAGCGTCATCGCATTGCTGACGAAATCGGCATCGATGGTCGCGACGCCGGCCGACGTCGCCGCCGTCTGCGCCTGTTCGAGCAGGTTCAGGAAGCGGCGCGCGTCGCCGTCCGCGTAGCCGACGAGCGTATCGATCGCCTTGTCGTCGAACGCGAGGCCGTCGAGCGCGATTTCCTGCGCGCGCTTCAGCAACTGGCGCATCTCGTCGTCGTTCAGCGACTTCAGCACGTACACCTGCGCCCGCGACAGCAATGCCGAATTGACCTCGAAACTCGGGTTTTCGGTCGTCGCGCCGATGAAGGTCACGAGGCCCGATTCGACGAACGGCAGCAGCGCATCCTGCTGCCCCTTGTTGAAGCGGTGGATCTCGTCGACGAACAGGATCGTGTGGCGACCGGTGCGGTTCAGCGTGTCCTTCGCCTGCTCCATCGACTCGCGGATGTCCTTCACGCCGCCGAGCACCGCGGACAGCGCGATGAACTCGCAATCGAACGCGAGCGCGGTGAGCCGCGCGAGCGTCGTCTTGCCGACGCCGGGCGGCCCCCACAGGATCATTGAATGCGGCTTGCCCGATTCGAACGCGAGCCGCAGCGGCTTGCCTTCGCCCAGCAAATGCGTCTGGCCGATCACCTCGGCGAGCGTTTTCGGCCGCAGCGCCTCGGCGAGCGGGCGGCGCGGCTCGACTTGAAACAGGTCGGACATGAACCCTCGCTCCACATCAAACGGTCGCGGCCGAACCGGCCGCCGGACCCGACATTATGACAGCCGCGCGAGCGCGCCGCCGGGCTCGGGGGTGCAGTGCTCACGCCCAATACCCGTGTCCGGCGCCCGCGCCGGCACCCGCGTCTGGTACCCGTGTCTGGCACCCGCTCTCAAAACAACACGGGCCTGCCGTCGCCGGCAGGCCCGTGTCGGGAAAACGTGCAACGGAGATCAGCCGTTGATCACGTCCGCGCCCTTCGGCACGACGAACTTGAACGTATCGCCCTTCAGCGGCGGGTTCGTCTGGATGTTCGTGAAGGTCAGCAGCGTGACGTTGCCGAACACGTCGTGCAGCTCCATCGCGGCGAGCGTGCCGTTGCGGAAGCCGATGCCGATCCGCTGGAACTGCGTGTCCTGCGCCTTCGGCAGCATCTCGAGCCAGTCGATGCCGCCCTTCTCGCCCGCATCGCGCAACGTGTAGTTCTTGTCGAGATCGTTGCTGCCGAACAGGATCGCGGCCGGGCTCGCGCCCAGTGCGCCGTTCAGCTTGCGCTCGGTGACCTGGTTCAGGTCGCGGTCGTACACGTAGAGCTTGTCGCCGTCGGCCTGCAGCACCTGCTGGTAAGGCTTCTGGTACGTCCAGATGAACTTGCCGGGCCGCGCGAACACGAACGTGCCGCTCGAATTGTCGGTGGGCTTCGGCGCGGCCTGCGCGGCGCTCGCGCCCTTGGCCGGCGCCTTGACGATCTGCTGCGTGAAATCGCCCTTCGCCGAACGCACTTGCGACACGAAGGCCTTCAGTTGCTCGGTGCCGCCCGCGAACGCGTGCGTCGCCGCGAGCATCAGCGACGCGCCGGCGAGCGCCGCGCCGAGCCAGCGCCGCGTCGAACGAAGGGATGGGACGAACGAAAGTTGCTGCATATTGCGGTTTTCTCCCTGGGTGGCCGGCGCTGCGGGCGCCGCGGACTCATTCCGCGTCGCGCGCCGGCACAAGAATTTCGCGGTTGCCGCTCGACGACATCGCCGACACGAGCCCCGACTGCTCCATCTGCTCGAGCAGCCGCGCCGCACGGTTATAGCCGATCCGCAGATGGCGCTGCACGAGCGAGATCGACGCGCGGCGGTTCTTGATGACGATCTCGACCGCCTGGTCGTACAGCGGATCAGACTCGCCGCCGCCTTCGCCGGTTCCCGCGCCGGCCGAGCCCTCGTCGCCGTCGGCGGTGCCGCCTTCGAGCAGGCCCTCGACGTAGTTCGGCTCGCCCTGCTCCTTGAGCTTCTCGACGACGCGATGCACCTCGTCGTCGGCGACGAACGCGCCGTGCACGCGCACCGGCAGCCCCGAGCCCGGCGGCAGGTAGAGCATGTCGCCCATCCCGAGCAGCGATTCGGCGCCCATCTGGTCGAGAATCGTGCGCGAGTCGATCTTCGACGACACCTGGAACGCGATCCGCGTCGGCACGTTCGCCTTGATCAGGCCGGTGATCACGTCGACCGACGGGCGCTGCGTCGCGAGAATCAGGTGGATGCCGGCCGCGCGCGCCTTCTGCGCGATCCGCGCGATCAGCTCCTCGACCTTCTTGCCGACGACCATCATCAGGTCGGCCAGCTCGTCGATCACGACGACGATGTTCGGCAGGCGGCCGAGCGGCTCCGGATCGTCCGGCGTCAGGCTGAACGGGTTCGGGATCTTCTCCTCGCGCTTCGCCGCCTCGTCGATCTTGTTGTTGTAGCCCGCGAGGTTGCGCACGCCGAGCTTGCTCATCAGCTTGTAGCGGCGCTCCATCTCCGCGACCGTCCAGTTCAGCGCATGACCGGCCTGGCGCATGTCGGTGACGACCGGGCACAGCAGGTGCGGAATGCCTTCGTAGACGCTCATTTCGAGCATCTTCGGATCGATCAGGATCAGGCGCACCTGCTCGGCGGTGGCCTTGTACAGCAGCGACAGGATCATCGCGTTGATCCCGACCGACTTGCCCGAGCCGGTCGTACCGGCCACCAGCAGGTGCGGCATCTTCGCGAGATCCGCGCACACCGGCTTGCCGCCGATGTCCTTGCCGAGGCTCAGCGTCAGTGCCGACGATGCGGCCGCATACACCTCGGAGCCGATGATCTCGGACAGGTGCACCGTCTGGCGGCGCTGGTTCGGCAGCTCGAGCGCCATGTAGTTCTTGCCGGGGATCGTCTCGACCACGCGGATCGACACGAGCGACAGCGAGCGCGCGAGATCCTTCGCGAGATTGACGATCTGGCTGCCCTTCACGCCGGTGGCCGGCTCGATCTCGTAGCGCGTGACGACCGGGCCCGGATACGCGGCGACGACGCTCGCCTCGACGCCGAAGTCCTTCAGCTTCTTCTCGATCAGGCGCGACGTGAATTCGAGCGTATCGGCGGAAATCGCTTCCTGCGTCTTCGGCGCGGGGTCGAGCAGCGACACCGGCGGCAGCGTCGAATCGCCCGGCAGGTCGGTGAAGAGCGGCACCTGGCGCTCGCGCTCGACGCGCTCGGACTTCGCCGGTGTGACGACCGGCGGCACGATCGTCACCGGCTCGTGATCCTCGATGCGCACGCGCTCCTCTTCGACCTTGCCTTCGCGGCGCACCGCCGCGGCCTCGCCGAGCTTGCGGTCGCGCTCGGCCTCGCGGCGCAGCTTCGCGACGTTGACGGCGGACAGGATCGCGCCGCCGACGCGCTCGGCGACCGACAGCCACGAGAAGCGGAAATACAGCGACAGGCCTATCGCGAGCGCGATCAGCAGCAGCAGCGTGCCGCCCGTGAAGCCGAACGCATGCGACATCGCGCCCGCGACGGCCTCGCCGACGACGCCGCCCGGCGCACGCGGCAACTGCACCTTCAGCGACCACATGCGCAGCGCCTCGATGCCGTCACAGGCGAGCACGACCAGCACGAACGCAAAGATTTCGGTGAGCCAGCCGATCGGCCGCTCCGGTTCGTCGGGAATCGCCTCGTGGCGCGTGATGCGGCGGTAATTGACGGCGATGCGCCGCCCGAGCGGCACGATCAGCCAGTAGGCCGACAGGCCGAACAGCAGCAGGATGATGTCGGCCGTCCACGCGCCCACGCGGCCGGCCCAGTTCGAGATGTGATCGACCTGGGCGGCGTGCGTCCAGCTCGGATCGCGCCGGCTGTAGCTCAGCAGGGCCATCACCAGAAAGGCGCAGAGCGCGACCTGGAGAATCCAGCGGATCTCCGTGAGGAGCTTCGACATCCGGTGCGGCAACGCCTGTGCCGGGGCGGAATAAGGAGCTTTTGCCATGAATCCGTATAAAGAGGACGGGCCGTGCGCCCGCCTGTCGTTCGATCGCGCTTATTGTAAACGCTGCACCGCGCCGCCAAGTGTAAATGACGGTTACATAACGGGGACGGGGCGCCGAACTGGCGCCGCCGGCCACCACAAGCCGGCCGGATAGCCTATACCCGCGGCAACGCGCGTCGTCACCCGGCAGCCTGCCGCCCGGCGCGCTGGCCCGTACGGACGGCACGCCCCGAGACGCTATCGGCGCGATTGAAACTCTCGTTCGGCAGCGCAGCAACGGGGCCTTTATAATGCGCGTCTGATACCCATCTATGACGGCATCCCGGTCACCCCGGATCGCACGGCGAGCCCTACCCCGCCCGCCGGCCGCCTTTTACGGATTCGCACATGTCCACGCCCAAACACGCCAAAGTCCTGATTCTCGGTTCCGGCCCCGCCGGCTACACGGCCGCCGTCTACGCGGCACGCGCCAACCTGTCCCCGGTGCTGATCACCGGCATCGCGCAGGGCGGCCAGCTGATGACCACGACCGACGTCGAAAACTGGCCGGCTGACGCGAAAGGCGTGCAAGGTCCGGAGTTGATGGCGCGCTTCCAGGAGCACGCGGAGCGCTTCAACACCGAAATCGTCTTCGACCACATCCACACCGCGAAACTGCACGAGCAGCCGATTCGCCTGATCGGCGACTCGGGCGAATACACGTGCGATTCGCTGATCATCGCGACCGGCGCGTCCGCGCAGTATCTCGGCCTGCCGTCCGAGGAAGCGTTCATGGGCAAGGGCGTGTCGGCCTGCGCGACCTGCGACGGCTTCTTCTATCGCAACCAGGAAGTCGCGGTGATCGGCGGCGGCAACACGGCCGTCGAGGAAGCGCTCTACCTGACCGGCATAGCGAAGAAGGTCACCGTGATCCACCGCCGCGACAAGTTCCGCGCGGAGCCGATCCTGATCGACCGCCTGCTGGAGAAGCAAAAGGAAGGCGTCGTCGACATCAAGTGGGATCACGTGCTCGACGAGGTGACGGGCGAGGAGTCCGGCGTCACGGGCCTGCGCATCAAGAACGTGAAGACCGGCGCGACGGAAGACCTGCTCGTACAGGGTGTGTTCGTCGCGATCGGCCACAAGCCGAACACCGACCTGTTCCAGGGCCAGCTCGAGATGAAGGACGGCTACATCCTGACGAAGAGCGGCCTGCAAGGCAACGCGACGTCGACGAGCGTGCCGGGCGTGTTCGCCGCGGGCGACGTGCAGGACAACGTGTACCGCCAGGCGATCACCAGCGCGGGCACCGGCTGCATGGCCGCACTCGACGCGCAGCGTTACCTCGAAAGCCTGCACGACAAGAAGTAAGCCGGAAGCCTTTTCGCGGCGGGCGCTACAATGGCGTCCGCTGCCGCGAAGCAGGCTCGACCGGAAAGCCGCTGCCGCCGCGCAGCGGCTTTTTTTTGCCCGCGCGCCCGAACGCGCCTGCCCCGTTACCGAATCATGGCGAAGAACCAGCCCCATCCGAGCGATCCCGCGAAGCGGAAGATCGCTGCCCGTCCCGTGACCCCGGCGCCCGAGCCGCCGCCGCCCGTGCCCGACGCGGCCGCGTTGCGCGGCCAGGGCCTCGCGGGCCTCGGCGCGTTGCGCAAGTCGCTGCAAGGCGAAGCCGATCGTCGCGAACGCGCGCGCATCGAAACCGCGCAGGCCGAGCGCAAGGCGGAAGCCGACGCGAACCTGTTCCGCAACGAAATCGGCACGATCCGGCCGCTGAACGCGCCGCCGCGCGCGTCGTCGGGCCGCATGCCGCCCGACCCGGTGCCGAAACAGACGCAGCGCGACGAGGAAGCCGTGCTGAACGCGACGCTGTCCGACGAATTCGATCCCGAGACGCTGCTCGACAGCGACGACTCGCTGTATTACCACCGCCCCGGCATCAGCCGCGACGTCGTGCGCAAGCTGCGTAGCGGCGCGTGGATCGTGCAGGCGCAGATCGACCTGCACGGCATGCGGCGCGACGAGGCGCGCGATGCGCTCGCCGAATTCATCCGCGAAGCCGGCAAGAAAGGGCTGCGCTGCCTGCGCGTGATCCACGGCAAGGGGCTCGGCTCGATCGGCAAGGAACCGGTGCTGAAGGGCAAGGTGCGCGCGTGGCTCGTGCAGAAGGAAGAAGTGATCGCGTTCTGCGAGGCGCGCGGCCACGACGGCGGCGCGGGCGCGGTGCTCGTGCTGCTGCAGCCGCACGCGGCGCCGGCCGACCGGGGGCCGCGTGCCGCATCCTAGGCTGACGCTCGCGATCGCGATACTGGAGGCGATCGCCACGCTGGCCTTCGCGATTTCGGGGTTCATCGAGGCGCGCAAGAACCGCCTCGACTCGGTCGGCACGTTCGTCGTCGCGCTCGCGACCGCCTTCGGCGGCGGCACGCTGCGCGACATCCTGCTCGAGCGCCGGCCGTTCTACTGGGTCGTGCACGACGACTACGTGATCGCGATCTTCGTGCTCGCGCTGTTCGCGCCGTTCGTGCTGCGGATGCTGTCGCGGCTGTCGGCCGAACGGCTGCTGCTGATCGCCGATGCGATCGGGCTCGGCATCTTCAGCATCTCGGGCACGTCGATCGCGCTCGACGCCGAGATGCCGCGCTTCATCGCGGTGATGATGGGCGTGATCACCGGCGTGGTCGGCGGGATCGTCCGCGACGTGCTGTGCAACGACATCCCGCTGATCCTGCGCGATTCGCGGCCGTACGCGACCTGCGCGTTCGTCGGCTGCTGGTTCTACCTGCTGCTCGTGTGGCTGCAGTTCGACTCGGTGTACAGCGTGCTGCTCGCGACCGGCTTCATCCTCGTCGCGCGGCTCGCGACGTTCAAGTTCGACGTGCGGTTGCCGCATTGACCGGCGCATCCGCGGACAAATCATCCGCATCGCCGAAACGAAAAAGGGGCCGTTCAAAAACGGCCCCTTTGTCTTTCATTCAGCGCAAGCGTCGCGTCACGCGATCCGCTCTTCCGACGCCGGATCGAACAGCACGGCCTTCGACACGTCGAACAGCAGCGACTGCGTCTGCCCCGGCTGCGGGTTCGCGGCCGGATGCACGCGGCTCACGATCCGCTTGCCGTTCACCTGCGCGAACACGTGCGTGTCCGGCCCGGTCGGCTCGGTCACGTCGACGCGCACGTCGATCGGCTGCAGGTTCGACGCCTCGCCGTTGTGCGCGTTGCGCGCGTCGGTGATGCGCTCCGGACGCAGGCCCAGGATCACCTCGCGGCCGACGTGCGACTTCAGCTTCGCCGCGTCGAACGGCAGGATCAGCGCGCTGCGCGCGAGGCCCGTGTCGATCTCGAGCGCGATTCCGCCGCCCTGCTCGACCAGCTTGCCGTTGATGAAGTTCATCGGCGGCGCGCCGATGAAGCCCGCGACGAACAGATTCGACGGCGAATCGTAGATGTCCTGCGGCGCGCCGAACTGCTGGACCACGCCGTCCTTCATCACCGCGATCCGGTCGCCGAGCGTCATCGCCTCGATCTGGTCGTGCGTCACGTAGACGATCGTCGTGCCGAGACGCTGGTGCAGCAGCTTGATTTCCGCGCGCATCTCGATGCGCAGCTTCGCGTCGAGGTTCGACAGCGGTTCGTCGAACAGGAACAGCGACGGATCGCGTGCGAGCGCGCGGCCCATCGCGACGCGCTGCCGCTGGCCGCCCGACAGCTGGCCCGGCTTGCGGTCGAGCAGGTGCTGGATCTGCAGCATTGCCGACACGCGGTCGACGATCTGCTGCTGCTCGCTCTTCGGCACCTTGCGGATGTTCAGCCCGAACGAGATGTTCTCGCGCACCGTCATCGACGGATACAACGCGTACGACTGGAACACCATCGCGATGTCGCGATCCTTGGGCGACAGGTCGTTGACGACCTTGCCGTCGATGCAGATCTCGCCGCTCGTGACCGTCTCGAGCCCGGCGATCATGTTGAGCAGCGTCGATTTCCCGCAGCCCGAGCCGCCGACCAGGATCAGGAACTGTCCGTCCTCGATCTCGATGTCGACACCCTTCAGGACCGGCACCCCGTTCGGGTAGGTCTTGTACACGTCACGGATGGAAAGGCTTGCCATGCTGTGAATCCTCTGTCTCGTCTCGCGCGGCGCACTCGGGCGCCGCGTCGGGTTCGTTTCGATGCGCCGCGCGTGGTGCGCGGCCGGTTCGTCGTATCGGATGAAGCCGCGCTTACCCCTTCACCGCGCCTGCCGTCAGCCCGCGCACGAAGTAGCGGCCGGCGACGATGTAGACGAGCAGCGTCGGCAGCGCGGCGATGATCGCGCCGGCCATGTCGACGTTGTATTCCTTCACGCCCGTCGACGTGTTGACGAGGTTGTTCAGCGCGACCGTGATCGGCATCGAGTCGACGCCGGAGAACACGATCCCGAACAGGAAGTCGTTCCAGATCTGCGTGAATTGCCAGATCAGGCACACCATGAAGATCGGCAGCGACACCGGCAGCAGGATCTTCGTGAAGATCGTGAAGAAGCCCGCGCCGTCGATGCGCGCGGCCTTCACGAGTTCGGCCGGCACGCTCACGTAGAAGTTGCGGAAGAACATCGTCGTGAACGCGATCCCGTACACGACGTGCACGAACACGAGGCCCGGAATCGTGTTGGCGAGGCCGAGCATCCCCTGCAGGCGCGCCATCGGCAGCAGGATCACCTGGAACGGGATGAAGCAGCCGACCAGCATCATCGTGAACAGCGCGTCCGCGCCGCGAAAGCGCCAGTGCGTGAGCACATAGCCGTTGAACGCGCCGATCAGCGACGAGATCAGCACGGCCGGAATCACCATCTGCAGCGAGTTCAGGAAGAACGGCTTCATCCCGTCGCAGCGCACGCCGGTACAGGCGCCGCTCCAGGCCTTCACCCACGGATCGACGGTCCACGAGGTGGGCGGCGTCAGCAGGTTGCCGGTGCGCAGTTGGTCGAGGTCCTTGAACGACGTCGACAGCATCACGTAGATCGGGAACAGGAAATACAGCGCGAACAGGATCAGTGCCGCATAGATCACTGCCCGGCTGATCGTCATCTTAGGCTGCATTGCGGGTGCTCCTCGATTCCATATACATCAGCGGCACCAGCACCGCGACCACGGTCGCGAGCATCATCACCGAGGACGCCGCGCCGAGCCCGAGCTGGCCGCGGTTGAACGAAAACGTGTACATGAACATGGCCGGCAGCGACGACGACGTGCCCGGGCCGCCCGCGGTCAGCGCGACGACGAGGTCGAAGGTCTTGATCGTGATGTGGCAGAGGATCAGCAGCACCGAGAAGAACACCGGGCGCATGCTCGGGATCACGATCTTGCGGTAGATGGTCGGCAGCGTCGCGCCGTCGACCTGCGCGGCCTTGAAGATCTCGCCGTCGACACCGCGCAGCCCCGCGAGGAACAGCGCCATCACGAAGCCGGTCGATTGCCACACGGCCGCGATCACCACGCAGAAGATCGCCTTGTCCGGATCGTCGAGCCAGCCGAACGAGAAGCTCGTCCAGCCCCAGTCGTGCATCACCTTCTCAAGGCCGAGGCCCGGGTTCAGAATCCATTGCCACGCGGTGCCGGTGACGATGAACGACAGCGCCATCGGGTACAGGAAGATCGCGCGCAGCGCGCCTTCGTTGCGAATCCGCTGGTCGAGCAGGATCGCGAGGAACAGCCCGAGGCCGACGCAGATCGCGATGAACGGAATCCCGAACCAGCCGAGGTTCGCGGCGGAGGTCCACCACACGTCGTTCTGGAACAGGTCCGTGTAACGGCCGAAGCCGTCGAATTCGTAGTTGGGCAACAGCCGCGAGCGGGTCAGCGACAGATAGCCGGTAATCAGGATGAAGCCGTAGATGAACACCACGGCGATCGCGACGCTCGGCGCGAGCACGAGCTTCGGGATCCAGCGATCGGCGAAGGCCGACATCGGCGACGTACGCCGTGCGGCGGCAGCGCCGGATCCGTTTCCGCTAAGAGGGGCAGCCACTTGATTCGACTCCTGGAACGAGGGCGACGCAGGCCGGGCCGGCGCCGGGTACGGCACGGGCCCGCGGGCGAGCCCGTTTGCTGCACATGCAAAAACGCCCGGCCGATGAAGCGTGTCCGGCCGGGCGCCTGGCGCGCGTTACTTGACCTTCGCGGCCTTCGCGAGCGCGGCGACCGCGCTCTTCGAATCCTGCTGCGAGTTCATGAACTTCGTCACGACGTCGGTGATCGCGCCGGCGGTCGCGTCGCCTTGCGCCATGCCGTGCGCGAGCGACGGCACGAAGCCGCCCGACTTGATCGCGGTCTGCTCGTCGGCATACGACTTCTTCGCGCAGTCGTCGAACTTGTCCATCTTCACGCCGAGACGCACCGGCACCGAGCCCTTCAGCAGGCTGAACTGCTCCTGGAACTCGGGCGTCATGATCGTCTTCGCGAGCGCGAGCTGGCCCGGCGTCGCGTTCTTCTCGCCCTTCTGCTGGAAGAACACGAACGAATCGACGTTGAACGTGTACGAATTCGCGGTGCCCGGCACCGGCGCGCAGATGTAGTCCTTGCCCGCCTTCTTGCCGGCGTTTTCGAATTCGCCCTTCGCCCAGTCGCCCATGAACTGCATGCCGGCCTTGCCGTTGATGACCATCGCGGTCGCGAGGTTCCAGTCGCGCCCGTTGCGGCCGGTGTCGAAGTAGCCCTGGATCTTGCGCACCGTGTCGAACACCGACAGCATCTGCGGCGACGTCAGCGTCGCCTGGTCGAGGTCGACCAGCGCCTTCTTGTAGAACGCCGGGCCCTGCGACAGCACGACGTCTTCCCACAGCGTCAGGTCCTGCCACGGCTGGCCGCCCATCGCGACCGGCTGGATGCCCGCGGCCTTCAGCTTGTCGGCCACCGCGAAGAATTCGGGCCAGGTGGTCGGCACCTTCGCGCCGACCTTGTCGAGCGCGGCCTTGTTGATGTACAGCCAGTTGACGCGGTGCACCGAGAACGGCGCGGCGACGGTATGGCCCTTGTACTTGATGATCTTGTCGATTTCCGGCGGCAGGTTCTGCTTCCAGTCGCCGGCGGCCGAATCGATGTTGACGAGCACGCCCTGGTCGGCCCAGTCCTGGATCAGCGGGCCCTTGATCTGCGCGGCCGACGGGGAATCGCCGCTGATCACCTTGGTCTTCAGCGCGGTCATCGCCGCGGCGCCGGCGCCGCCCGCGACCGCGAAGTCCTTCCACACGTAGCCCTGCTTCTGCAGGTCGTCCTTCAGCACGCCGACGGCCTTCGACTCGCCGCCCGAGGTCCACCAGTGCAGCACGGTTACGTTCTCGGCTGCCTGCGCCGCCACGGCGCCAGCCATCAGACCCGCGGCGCAGAGCGCGCCCATGATCGAGCGAACTTTCATTACTTATCTCCTCCAGACTGAATCAACTCGTGAGGTTCCCCGACGGGGAACCGGCTTCTTGATAAACGACGGGGAAATCGAGCCGCGGGACGCATGCAGCGTACGGGGCCGATGACCGGCCGGGCTCTTACAGAAAGCGTGAATCGAGATTCAACGGCGTGTCTCCTCTTTGTGTTTCTGGCCCACCGCGATGCCGCGGCGCGAGCCCGGGGGCGACGGCGCGCGATGATGCGCTCCGTCAATGTCCGATACCATTCGGCACAAGGCGTTCCCGAAGGCGAAGCTCGCGCAGTTCATCGACCGCACTTCTTTTTTTCTTCACCCAGGTGCTACCCCTTGCGGCGGATTGTAGTTAAACTACAATTCAGTGTCAAAAATATTTTTATCGCACTACGGATCGCTTCCAGCACCCCCAACACGGCGGAGACACATGCATACCGATTCCAGCTTTACCTTCGTACTTTTCGGCGGCACCGGCGATTTGTCGATGCGCAAGATCCTGCCCGCGCTGTTCGAAGCGCACCGTGCGAACATGCTGGCGGACGGCGGTCGGATCGTGGCCGTCGCACGACACGAATCGGATCGGGCGGGCTATCTCGAATGGGTCGACACGCACGTGAAGCCGCATGCGGCGAAAGCGGCCGGCAACGCGTTCGACGACGCGGCATGGAAGTCGTTTCTCGACCGCATCGAGTACGTGAAGCTCGATCTCGGCCGTGCGGAGGACTACGTCGTGCTGCGCGACGCGATTGCATCGCTGCCCGGCATCCGCGTGTTCTATCTCGCGACCGGCCCGTCGCTGTTCGTGCCGATCTGCAAGGCGCTCGCGTCGGTCGGCCTGAACGAAGGCTCGCGCATCGTGCTCGAGAAGCCGCTCGGCTACGACCTGAAGTCGTCCAACGCGATCAACGACGCGGTCGGCGAGATCTTCGCGGAAGGCCAGATCTACCGGATCGACCACTACCTCGGCAAGGAGCCGGTACAGAACCTGCTCGCGCTGCGCTTCGGCAATGCGCTGTTCGAGCCGCTGTGGCGCCGCGAATGGGTCGAGAGCATCCAGATCACGATCGCGGAAGAGCTCGGCGTCGAGGCACGCGGCGATTTCTACGACAATACGGGCGCGCTGCGCGACATGGTGCAGAACCACCTGCTGCAGTTGCTGTCGATCGTCGCGATGGAGCCGCCGCACTCGATGGATTCCGACTCGGTACGCGACGAGAAACTGCGCGTGCTGCGAGCGCTGAAGCCGATCGATCCGCGCGACATCGGCAAGGTCGCGGTGCGCGGCCAGTATCATGCGGGCGTGATCAAGGGCGCGCAGGTGCCGGCCTACGCGACCGAGCCGGGCGTGAAGCCCGACAGCCAGACCGAAACCTTCGTCGCGCTGAAGGTCGAGATCGAGAACTGGCGCTGGGCCGGCGTGCCGTTCTTCCTGCGCACCGGCAAGCGTCTGGCCGACCGCGTCGCGGAGATCGTCGTCAACTTCCGCCCGGTGCCGCACTCGGCGCTCGGGCCGACCGCGCTGCGCCCCGGTTCGAACCGTCTCGTGATCCGGCTGCAGCCGAACGAGACGATCCGCCTGTATTGCCTCGCGAAGCAGCCGGGCGAAGGGATGAACCTCGCGAGCGTGCACCTCGACCTCGCGTTCGACCAGTTCTTCAAGGAAGGGCAGATGGAGGCGTACCAGCGCCTGCTGCTCGACGTGATCAACGGCCGGCTCGCCCTGTTCGTGCGTCGCGACGAACAGGAAGCCGCATGGCAATGGGTCGAGCCGATCCTGAACGAATGGGCGCGCACGCTCAAGCCGCCGAAGCCGTACGCGGCGGGCACGTGGGGGCCGGCCGCGTCGAGCGCGATGCTCGCGCAGCACGACACCTGCTGGCTCGAAGAAGAAAACTGATGCAAACCGTTGCGGCGTACGCCACCGTACGCGGCAACGTGCCTCACGATTCGTACGATTTGAACAGACAAAGCAGTCCGGAGGAGATGTGATCGAGATCCACGCTTTCGACACCCAGGAAGCGCAAAGCGAAGCGCTCGCGCGCGCCGTCGGCGATGCGCTGCGCGCGGCGCTCGCCGGCCCCGCGCGCCCGACGCTCGCGGTGTCCGGCGGCACCAGCCCGCGCCCGTTCCTGCACACGCTGTCGCACGCGGCGCTCGACTGGGCCGGCGTCGACGTCACGCTGGTCGACGACCGCTGGGTGCCGGACGACGACGCGGCCAGCAACGCGCAACTCGTGCGCGACACGCTGCTGCAGCGCGCGGCGGCCCCTGCCCGCTTCCTGCCGCTCGTCGACACGCGCAGCACGCTCGACGCGCACGTCGCCGCGTTGAACGCGAATCCCGACTACCGCGTGCCGACCGTCGCCGTGCTCGGCATGGGCGAGGACGGCCACACCGCGTCGATCTTCGCCGACGCACCCGAATGGGACCACGCGATCACGACGTCCGAGCGGTTCATCGCCGTGCATCCGGGCGCGGCGCCCCATGCACGCGTGAGCTATTCGCTCGATGCGCTCAAGCGCGTCGACCGGCTGTTCCTGCTGATCGCGGGCGCCCGCAAACGCGACGTGCTCGACGCCGCGGCCGCGTCGCTGCAGAAGAATGCGATTTCCCAACTAGCCAACGACAAGGGGACCCAGCTCGATGTCTACTGGTGCGCAAAGTAAGGCTGTCGTCGCGGGTCAGCATGCCGACGGCCCGCGCCTGCTCGCGGACGTCGGCGGCACCAACGCGCGCTTCGCGCTGGAAACCGGCCCCGGCGAGATCACACAGATCCGCGTGTATCCCGGCGCCGACTATCCGACGATCACCGACGCGATCCGCAAGTATCTGAAGGATGTGAAGATCAGCCGCGTGAACCACGCGGCGATCGCGATCGCGAACCCGGTCGACGGCGACCAGGTCACGATGACCAACCACGACTGGAGCTTCTCGATCGAGGCGACGCGCCGCGCGCTCGGCTTCGACACGCTGCTGGTCGTCAACGACTTCACCGCGCTCGCGATGGCGCTGCCGGGCCTGACCGATGCCCAGCGCGTGCAGGTCGGCGGCGGCGCGCGTCGCCAGAACAGCGTGATCGGCCTGCTCGGGCCCGGTACCGGGCTCGGCGTGTCGGGGTTGATCCCGGCCGACGACCGCTGGATCGCGCTCGGCAGCGAAGGCGGCCATGCGTCGTTCGCGCCGCAGGACGAGCGCGAGGATCTGGTGCTGCAATACGCGCGCAAGAAGTTTCCGCACGTGTCGTTCGAACGCGTGTGCGCGGGCCCCGGCATGGAAATCATCTATCGTGCGCTCGCCGCGCGCGACAAGAAGCGCGTCGCCGCGACCGTCGACACGGTCGAGATCGTCGAGCGCGCGCATGCCGGCGACGCGCTCGCGCTCGAAACGGTCGAATGCTTCTGCGGGATTCTCGGCGCGTTCGCGGGCAGCGTCGCGCTGACGCTCGGCGCGCTCGGCGGCGTGTACATCGGTGGCGGCGTCGCGCTGAAGCTCGGCGAGCTGTTCACGCGCTCGTCGTTCCGCGCGCGCTTCGAGGCGAAGGGCCGCTTCACGCACTATCTCGAGAACATTCCGACCTACCTGATCACCGCCGAATACCCGGCGTTCCTCGGCGTGTCGGCGATTCTCGCGGAACAGTTGTCGAACCGTTCCGGCGGTGCGTCATCCGCCGTGTTCGAGCGAATCCGCCAGATGCGCGACGCGCTGACGCCGGCCGAGCGCCGCGTCGCCGATCTCGCGCTGAACCATCCACGCTCGATCATCAACGATCCGATCGTCGACATCGCGCGCAAGGCCGACGTGAGCCAGCCGACCGTGATCCGCTTCTGCCGTTCGCTCGGCTGCCAGGGGCTGTCGGACTTCAAGCTGAAGCTCGCCACCGGCCTCACCGGCACAATCCCGATGAGCCACAGCCAGGTGCATCTCGGCGATACGGCCACCGACTTCGGCGCGAAGGTGCTGGACAACACGGTGTCCGCGATCCTGCAGCTGCGCGAGCACCTGAATTTCGAGCACGTCGAGAACGCAATCGAGATCCTGAACGGCGCGCGCCGCATCGAGTTCTACGGGCTCGGTAACTCGAACATCGTCGCGCAGGACGCGCACTACAAGTTCTTCCGCTTCGGCATCCCGACGATCGCGTACGGCGACCTGTACATGCAGGCCGCGTCGGCCGCGCTGCTCGGCAAGGGCGACGTGATCGTCGCGGTGTCGAAGTCGGGCCGCGCGCCCGAGCTGCTGCGCGTGCTCGACGTCGCGATGCAGGCCGGCGCGAAGGTGATCGCGATCACGTCAAGCAACACGCCGCTCGCGAAGCGCGCGACCGTCGCACTCGAGACCGACCACATCGAGATGCGCGAGTCGCAGTTGTCGATGATCTCGCGAATTCTGCATCTGCTGATGATCGACATTCTCGCGGTCGGTGTCGCGATCCGTCGCGCGTCGACGAACGGCGAGCTGCCCGAAGCCGTCGCGCAGGCGAAAGCGCGCGCCAGCGACGACGAAACGGCCGACGTGCTCGACTGGCTGAGCCACGGCGCGTCGCCGGCGGCGAAGGACGTCGCGCGGGACTAGCGCATGGCGCGGCGTCGGCCGCTTCACGCGTCCCAACGAAAAACGCCACCGGCGCATCGCGCGCGGTGGCGTTTTTCATTCTGCGACCCGGCGGGCGGCGCGGTTCAGGCGCCCGCTTTCACCGGCCGGCCGTGCCAGCGCAGCACGAGATAGCGCCCGGCGAAGCACAGCAGGCCCGACACGCCGATCGTCACGCCCATCGCGAACGGCGTGCCGTCCGCGAGTGCGCCGATCGCGACGCTCGCCAGCGCGCCGAGCGCGAGCTGCATCGCGCCGAACACGGCCGCCGACGCGCCCGCGTTGTGCGGATAGCGGTGCATCAGGTCGGTCGTGCAGTTCGCGGACAGTATCCCGACCACACCGACGACGAAGAACAGGCACACGACGATCGACCACAGCCCGCCCAACCCGGTCAGCGCGACGAACGCGACCGCGAGCGACGCGATGCAGCTCACGAGCGACGCGGCCGCGATGATACGCAGCGAACCGATGCGGCCGACGAGCCGCGTGTTCGCGAAGTTACCGATCATGATCCCGACGACGTTCAAACCGAACAGCAGCCCGTAGTGCTGCGGCGACACGTGGAAATACTCGATGTACACGAACGGCGTCGCGGTGATGTACGAGAACATCGACGCGAACGCCATCCCGCCGCACAGCATGTGCCCCCATGCGACGGGGTCGGACAGGATGCGCCCGTACGACGCGAACGACGCGAGCACGGCCGCGCTCTTGCGCCGCTCCTTCGGCCAGGTTTCGGGCACCCGCAGGTACGCAGTCGTTGCGCAGAGCGCGCCGAACACGGCGAGCACGACGAACACGCCGCGCCAGCCGGAGAAACGCAGGATCTGGCCGCCGATCAGCGGCGCGAGCAGCGGTCCGACCGCGGTGACGATCGCGACCATCGACAGCACCTTCGCCGCGTCGCTCGGCTCGTGCGCGTCGCGCGCGATCGCCCGCGCGAGCACCGACGCGGCGCCGGCGCCGAGCGCCTGCAAAAAGCGCACGACGATCAGCATGTCGATCGAACCCGCCACGAAGCAGCCGATACTCGCGAGCGTGAACAGCGCGATCCCGCCGAGCAGCACGGGGCGGCGGCCCCACGTGTCGGACAGCGGGCCGTACAGCAGCATGCCGATCGAGAAACCGGCCATGAAGCTCGTCAGCGTGCGCTGCGCGGCGCCGGCGCTGACGGAGAAGCCTGCGGCGATCGACGGCAGGCTCGGCAGGTACATGTCGGTGGCGATCGGCCCGCAGGCCGCGAGCGCGCCGAGCAACAGGATCAGCCGGGCATCGGGCCGGCGCCGGACGACGTGGGACATGGGTATCCGGAATGGGAGCCCGCGCGCATCGGGGCGCGCGTGGCGGTGAAGACGGGAAGCCGCGCCGCAAGCGGCGCGTTCAGGCCCATGATTGTACGCGCAACTTTTTTGCGTGCCTCGGGCTGCATGCGGCGGCGGGCAGGAACCCGCCCACGCGCGTCGCGCGCCGAACCAGCGTGCGGGCGGATTCGATTAAGCTTGCTGCTTGCCGCTCTTGTCTGACCTATTCGACGTACGACCGACCCGATGACCGCTTTCCTGCTGATCTGGAGCCCCAAGAAATGGCCATGGCCCGAGTTGCCCGACGTCGCCGCGCGCGTGAAGGCCGGCGAGGCCGTGCATGACGTATGGGGCTGCGGCTTCGCGCGCGGCATCCTGCCCGGCGACCGCGTGTTCCTGCACCGTGTCGCGAAGGAGCCCAAGGGCGTGTTCGGCTCCGGCTACGTGACGCGCGCGCCATACGAGGTGCCCGATCCGTCGACCAAGCGCGGCTACCGGCTGTGCATCGACTTCGTGTACGACTGGCTGGTCGACGCGCACCAGGACGTCGTGATTCCGCGCGATGCGCTGCGCGTCCATCCGTATTCGGTACAGACCTGGGATGCGCAGAGTTCCGGCACGTCGATCAAGCCGATGGTCGAAGGTCCGCTCGAAAAGCGCTGGGCCGAGCTGACCGGCAAGCGCAAGCCGCCGCGATAAGCGGAAACCGGGTCGCATCGGGGCCGCCTTTCTGTCCGGCCGATTCCCCCGGCGCGCCGAAAGGCCGCGGACCGGCCGGCGGGCTTGCCGCGCGTGTCTCCGGTACAATCAGACGATCGTTCCGCCCAGGCGCCGCGGCCCGTGCACAGGCCCCCGCGCCCTTCTCTCGCAGGTTTCGCTCATGTCCAACAATCAGATCCTCTTCGAACGCGCCCAGAAGACCATTCCGGGCGGCGTCAACTCGCCGGTGCGCGCCTTCCGCTCGGTCGGCGGCACGCCGCGCTTCGTCGCGCGCGCGCAAGGCCCGTATTTCTGGGATGCCGACGGCAAGCAGTACATCGACTACATCGGCTCGTGGGGCCCGATGATCGTCGGCCACGTCCATCCGGAAGTGCTGTCGGCCGTGCAGAACGTGCTCGCCGACGGCTTCTCGTTCGGCGCGCCGACCGAAGCCGAGATCGAGATCGCCGAGGAAATCTGCAAGCTCGTGCCGTCGATCGAGCAGGTACGGATGGTGTCGAGCGGCACCGAGGCGACGATGAGCGCGCTGCGTCTCGCGCGCGGCTTCACGGGCCGCAGCCGCATCGTCAAGTTCGAGGGCTGCTACCACGGCCACGCGGACAGCCTGCTGGTCAAGGCCGGCTCGGGCCTGCTGACGTTCGGCAACCCGACGTCGGCCGGCGTACCCGCCGACATCGCGAAGCACACGACCGTCCTCGAATACAACAACGTCGCCGCGCTGGAAGAAGCGTTCGGCGCGTTCGGCGACGAGATCGCCGCGGTGATCGTCGAGCCGGTCGCCGGCAACATGAACCTCGTGCGCGGCACGCCCGAATTCCTGAACGCGCTGCGCGCGCTGTGCACGAAGCACGGCGCCGTGCTGATCTTCGACGAGGTGATGTGCGGGTTCCGTGTCGCGCTCGGCGGCGCGCAGGCGTACTACGGGATCGCGGCCGACCTCACCTGCCTCGGCAAGGTGATCGGCGGCGGGATGCCGGCCGCCGCGTTCGGCGGCCGCCGCGACATCATGGCCCACCTCGCGCCGCTCGGCGGCGTCTATCAGGCCGGCACGCTGTCGGGCAATCCGATCGCGGTCGCCGCGGGCTTGAAGACGCTGCAACTGATCCAGGCGCCGGGTTTCTACGACGCGCTCACCGCGCAGACGAAGCGGCTCGCCGACGGCCTCGCAGCGGAAGCACGCGCGGCCGGCGTGCCGTTCGCGGCCGACTCGATCGGCGCGATGTTCGGCCTGTACTTCGCCGAGCGCGTGCCGGGCAGCTTCGCGGAAGTCACCAAGAGCGACGTCGAGCGATTCAACCGCTTCTTCCATCTGATGCTCGACGAGGGCGTGTACTTCGCGCCGTCCGCGTACGAAGCCGGCTTCGTGTCGAGCACGCACGACGACGCGGTGATCGACGCGACGCTCGCGGCCGCGCGCCGCGCGTTCGCGGCACTCGCCGCCTGACCCGGGGCCGCGCGCATGTTCTCGGATACCGATTTCGCCCACATGCAGCGCGCGCTCGCGCTCGCGGCGCGCGGCATGTACACGACCGCGCCGAATCCGCGCGTCGGCTGCGTGATCGTCAAGGACGGCGACGTGATCGGCGAAGGCTTCACGCAGCCGGCCGGCCAGGACCACGCGGAAGTGCAGGCGCTCAAGGACGCGCGTTCGCGCGGCTACGACGTCGCGGGCTCGACCGTCTACGTGACGCTCGAACCGTGCAGCCATTTCGGCCGCACGCCGCCGTGCGCGAACGCGCTGATCGACGCGCGCGTCGCGAAGGTCGTCGCCGCGATGGAAGACCCGAACCCGCAGGTGTCGGGGCGCGGCCTCGGAATGCTGCGCGACGCGGGTATCGACGTGCGCTGCGGGCTGCTCGCGAATGAAGCCGGCGAGCTGAACATCGGCTTCGTGTCGCGGATGACGCGCGGCCGCCCGTGGGTGCGGATGAAGACCGCCGCATCACTCGACGGCCGCACCGCGCTGCCGTCCGGCGAAAGCCAGTGGATCACCGGCGAGGCCGCGCGCCTCGACGGCCATGCGTGGCGCGCCCGCGCGTGCGCGATCCTCACCGGTATCGGCACCGTGCGCGAGGACAATCCGCTGCTGACCGTGCGCGGCATCGACACGCCGCGCCAGCCGCAACGCATCCTGGTGGACAGCCGCCTCGACCTGCCGCTCGACGCGCGGCTGCTCGAAGGCGCGCCGTTGCTGATCTTCTGCGGCCGGCTCGACGCCGCCGGCGAACTGCGCGCGAACGTGCTGAAGTCGCGCGGCGCGGAAATCGTGCCGCTCGCGAATGCGCACGGCAAGGTCGACCTGCCCGCGATGCTGGCGGCGCTCGGCGCGCGCGGCGTCAACGAGTTGCACGTCGAGGCCGGCCACAAGCTGAACGGTTCGCTGCTGCGCGAGCACTGCGTCGACGAATTGCTGGTGTATCTGGCGCCGAGCCTGCTGGGCGCCGACGCGGCCGGCATGTTCGATCTCGCCGCGCCGGCCAGCCTCGAGGCGCGCACCCGGCTGTCGTTCCACGGTATCGAGCGGGTCGGCGACGACCTGCGCATCCTCGCGCGCGTCGCACCGACCGACACGTCTCACTGAACGGAATCGCCACGATGTTTACCGGAATTGTCGCGGCCGTCGGCCGCATCGAAACGATCGCCCCGCTCGGCACGTCGGCCGATGCGGGCGTGCGCCTGACCGTGCAGGCCGGCGGGCTCGATCTCGCCGATGTCGCGCTGAGCGACAGCATCGCGATCCAGGGCGCATGCATGACGGTGATCGAGAAGACCGACACCACGTTCGACGTCGACGTGTCGCGCGAAAGCCTGAACCGGACGGTCGGCCTCGCGCAGCCCGGCGAAGTGAATCTCGAGAAGGCGCTGCGCGCGCATGACCGCCTCGGCGGGCATATCGTGTCGGGCCATGTGGACGGCCTCGGTACCGTATCGCGCTTCGCACCGGTCGGCGAGTCGCACGAACTGCGGATCGTCGCGCCGCGCGAACTCGGCCGCTATCTCGCGTACAAGGGATCGATCACGGTGAACGGCGTCAGCCTGACCGTCAATACGATCGACGATCGCGCGGACGGCTGCGAATTCTCGATCAACCTGATTCCGCATACGGTTGAAGTCACGACGCTGCGTCACCTGCGGGCCGGCGACAAGGTCAACCTCGAGGTCGACATGATCGCGCGGTATGTGGAGCGGATGCTGTCGGCATCGCAGGGCGTGCATCAGGACTGAACAAGCAGATCCTCTGTATATGGAATGACGGCTGGCGGTTCGTTTCGGCATTGTTTGGGCGTCGCCACGACCCCGTCGCTCCTCCACTCACCGGCCGCCGTGCCGATCGTGTGCGGTAACCGAGCTGGCGCCACCGGGCATTGCTCGTACCCTACTTCGTGCCGTGCCGCTCCGTCTCCTGCCATCCGAAATGCCGGCATCGCGATCGGGTTCGGTCGTTGGCCGTCCGGCCGGCACCTGGCCGAACGGCCAACGACGCGCACGGGCCATGCCGTCGCGCTAAGATGCGTCGACAGCGGTTTCCACGCCGCCACGTACGACGCGCCGCGTAGCGGCCGCCACTCTTCCCATTGGAGTCGTCCCCATGTCCATCTCGATGTACCAGGCTTCGCTGCCCGTCCTGATCCGCGGCCTCACCAACCTGCAGCACATCCTCGGCAAGGCACAGGCGCATGCGGCCGAAAAGCAGATCGATCCGTCGGTGTTCATCGGCGCACGCCTCTATCCGGACATGCTGCCGCTCGTCCGCCAGGTGTACATCGCGACCGATACGGCCAAGGGCTGCGCCGCGCGGCTCGCCGGCGCCGAAATCCCGAGCTACCCGGATGTCGAGCAGACCTTCGACGAACTGCACGCACGCATCCAGAAGACGATCGACTACCTGAAGAGCTTCGACGCCGCGCAGATCGACGGCAGCGAGACGCGCCAGATCGTGCTGAAGATGCGCGTCGGCCCGATCGAGTTCACCGGCCAGTCGTACCTGCTGAATTTCGTGCTGCCCAACTTCTTCTTCCACGTGACGACCGCGTACGACATCCTGCGCCACAGCGGCGTCGAACTCGGCAAGCTGGACTACCTCGGCGGGCGCAACGAGCACGCGTGACGCGCGGCCGGGCCACGTCCGGCCCGCCTCCGTTCGCCCCCGCGCGGGGGCCGGCCGCAGCGCTTTCCGGAGCACGCGCGGGCCCCGCGCGGCCCGCGCCAGCCGAAACGCCGTCCGGCTGGCGTAAAATACGCACTTTCCTCTTTCTCGCCCCCTTATGACGCTCGCCTCCACGCTCGACATCATCGCCGAGCTGAAAGCCGGCCGGATGGTGATCCTGGTCGATGAAGAAGACCGCGAAAACGAGGGCGACCTCGTGATCGCCGCCGAATTCGTCACGCCGGAAGCGATCAACTTCATGGCCAAGTACGGCCGCGGCCTGGTTTGTCTGACGTTGACGCAGGAACGCTGCAAGCAGCTTCACCTGCCGCTGATGACCTACCGCAACGGCACGCAGTACGGCACCGCGTTCACGGTCAGCATCGAAGCGGCCGAAGGCGTGACGACCGGCATCTCGGCCGCCGACCGGGCGCACACGATCGCCACGGCGGTCGCGCACGACGTGCGCCCCGAGCACATCGTGCAGCCGGGCCACGTGTTCCCGATCATGGCGCAACCGGGCGGCGTACTCGTGCGCGCGGGCCACACCGAGGCCGGCTGCGACTTCACCGCGCTCGCGGGCCTCACGCCGGCCGCGGTGATCTGCGAGATCATCAAGGACGACGGGACGATGGCGCGCCTGCCCGACCTGATCGAATTCGCGAAGGAACACAATCTGAAGATCGGCACGATCGCCGATCTGATCCAGTACCGCAGCCGCACCGAATCGATCATCGAGCGGATCGCCGAGCGCACGATGCAGACTGCGCACGGCACGTTCCGCGCGGTGCTGTACCGCGACCAGCCGAGCGGCTCGCCGCACATCGCGCTGGTGCGCGGCGCTCCGTCGCCCGATGTCGATACGCCGGTGCGCGTGCACGAGCCGCTGTCGGTGCTCGATCTGCTCGAGACCGGCATCTCGACCCACTCGTGGACGCTCGACGCCGCGATGCGCGACATCGCGGAACGCGACCTCGGCGTGATCGTGCTGCTCAACTGCGGCGATACGAAGGAACACCTGATCGACGTCTTCAAGGCGTTCGACGAGGAAGAAAGGGCTGCCGCGCTCAAGCGCCGGCCGGTCGATTTCAAGACGTTCGGCATCGGCGCACAGATCCTGCGCGATGTCGGCGTCGGCAAGATGCAGGTGCTGTCGAATCCGCGCAAGCTGGGCAGCATGTCCGGCTACGGCCTCGAAGTCACGGGCTTCATTCCGATGCCCGGCAGCGAAGCCAAGTCCTGCCCGGCGTCCCACGCGTAACCCGCCACGGCGCTTTCGCCCTATAACCGTTCATCCACACCACGGACCAGATCATGGAAATCGGACAATACCAACCGAATCTCGAAGGCGACGGCCTGCGTATCGGCATCGTGCAATCGCGCTTCAACGAACCCGTGTGCAACGGCCTCGCCGATGCCTGCGTCGAAGAACTGGAACGCCTCGGCGTCACCGGTGAAGACGTGCTGCTCGTGTCGGTGCCCGGCGCGCTGGAAATCCCGCTCGCGCTGCAGAAGCTCGCCGAAAGCGGCCAGTTCGACGCGCTGATCGCGCTCGGCGCGGTGATCCGCGGCGAGACCTACCATTTCGAACTCGTGTCGAACGAGAGCGGCGCGGGCATCACCCGCATCGGCCTCGACTTCAACCTGCCGATCGCCAACGCAGTCCTGACGACCGAAAACGACGAGCAGGCCGTCGCGCGCATGACCGAAAAGGGTCGTGACGCCGCACGCGTCGCGGTCGAGATGGCCAACCTGACGATGGCGCTCGACCAACTCGGCGACGACGAGGACGAAGAGGAAGACGAAGACGAAGACGACGAAGAGGAGCGCGCATGAAGAAGAGCGCCCGCCGACAATCGCGCGAGCTGGCGACGCAGGGCCTGTACCAGTGGCTGCTGTCGAACGCGCCCTCCGGCGAGATCGACGCGCAACTGCGCGGCGCGCTCGGTTACGACAAGGCTGACAAGGAACTGCTCGAAGCGATCCTGCACGGCGTGATCCGCGAGCATGCGACGCTCGTCGAAGCGCTGGCGCCGTCGCTCGACCGTCCGATCGATCAGCTGTCGCCGGTCGAACGCGCGGTGCTGCTGATCGCGACGTTCGAGCTCACGCACCATGTCGAAACGCCGTACCGCGTGATCATCAACGAAGCCGTCGAACTCGCGAAGACGTTCGGCGGCTCCGACGGCTACAAGTACGTGAACGGCGTGCTCGACAAGCTCGCCGCGAAGCTGCGCCCCGCCGAAACGCAGGCGCGTCGCAACGGCTGACGCCGCTGGTTGGTCCACGGGCGCGCAAGCGCCCGTTTTTCATTCTTTTCTCCCTCCGCCCTGCCCGCCGATGAATACCACCGCCGATTCGCTCGTCACGCTCGCCGCACGCGTCGACGCGATCCAGCCCTTTCATGTGATGGAACTGATGAAGGAGGCACAGCGGCTCGAGTCCTTGGGGCGCGATGTTATCCACATGGGCATCGGCGAGCCGGATTTCACCGCGCCGGAGCCGGTTGTCGAGGCCGCCGCGGCCGCGCTGCGCCGCGGCGTCACGCAGTACACGAGCGCGCTCGGCATCGCGCCGCTGCGCGAGGCGATCGCCGCGCACTATGCACGCGCATACGGCCTCACGGTCGCCCCCGAGCGGATCGTCGTGACGGCCGGCGCATCGGCCGCGCTGCTGCTCGCATGCCTCGCGCTGGTCGGCCGCGATGACGAAGTGCTAATGCCCGATCCGTCCTACCCGTGCAACCGGCACTTCGTCGCGGCGGCTGAAGGCCGTCCGGTGCTCGTGCCGAGCGGCCCGGACGCGCGCTTCCAGCTCACCGAAAACGACGTCCGCACGCACTGGAACGAGCGCACGCGCGGCGTGCTGCTCGCGTCGCCGTCGAATCCGACCGGCACGTCGCTCGAACCGGACGAACTGAAGCGGATCATCGAAGCGGTGCGCGCACGCGGCGGCTTCACGATCGTCGACGAGATCTACCAGGGGCTCAGCTACGACGCCGCGCCGGTGTCGGCGCTGTCGTTCGGCGACGACGTGATCACCGTGAACAGCTTCTCGAAGTATTTCAGCATGACGGGCTGGCGGCTCGGCTGGCTCGTCGTGCCGCCCGCGCTCGTCGGCACGTTCGAAAAGCTCTCGCAGAACCTGTTCATCTGCCCGTCCGCACTCGCGCAACATGCGGCGCTCGCCTGCTTCGAACCCGCGACGCTCGACATCTACGAAACACGCCGGCTCGAATTCAAGCGCCGCCGCGATTTCATCGCGCCGGCGCTGGAGCGGCTCGGCTTCACGGTGCCGGTGATGCCGGACGGCGCGTTCTATGTGTATGCGCATTGCGGCGGCGTCGCGCACCCGGCGGCCGGCGACAGCGCCGCGCTCACGCAGGCGATGCTGCACGACGCAGGCGTGGTGCTGGTGCCGGGCATGGACTTCGGTGTCCATGCGCCGCGGGACTATATCCGCCTGTCCTATGCGACCGCCTACTCGCGGCTCGAAGAGGCGGTCGACCGGCTCGGGACGCTGTTCGGGCAGCACTGACACCGCGCCCGGCGCACCGGGCGCTTCACACACCGCAAAAAAGAAAAGGCACCCGAATCGGGTGCCTTTCTCATGCCCAGTCGTGCCGGGCGAAGCCGCACGGCGCCTGCGACGTTACGCGCCGAGCTCCGAATGATCGGCGTGCGACTGCTTCGCGGTATCGACGCTCGCGTCGTCCTGCGACGCGGCTTCCTTCGGCGCCGCCTTGACCGAGGTCGTACCGTCGAGCGTCGCATGCACGCGCTTAGCACCGCCGGCTGCGGCCGTCACGGCAGCGGCGGTGACGATCGGCTTCGCGGGCTGCGCGGGCGCCTGCGGCGCGTTGATCGGCACGCTGCGGCCACGCGCGACGTCGCGCAAGCGACCGCGCTCGGCCATCACCTTCGAGCCGTAGCCGTTGTCGTCGGGGTTCGTCGAGCCGTTGTACAGGCGCAGGCCGTTCGCGAGCGAGCCGCCGCGCGCAATGCAATCCTTCAGCACCAGTGCGCCGACCTGCAGGTTCGCGAGCGGCTGCAGCGCGGTGTCGGTGCCGCCGAAATACTCGAACTTGTCGGAATGGACCTTCGACATGACCTGCATCAGCCCCTTCGCGCCGACGCCGCTTTCGGCGTACGGGTTGAAGCCCGATTCGATCGCCATCACGGACAGCAGCAACAGCGGATCCAGGCCGACGTCACGACCGGTCTGGAACGCGGCCTTGACGAGCTGGCCGAGCGGCTCCTGCGCGACGCGGTAACGGCGCGACAGATAAGTGGCGACGAGCGCCTGTTCGCGGTTCGACGCGAGCGCGCGATCGTCGCGGGCATCGGCCGCCACGCGCTGAATCGGAATCAGCTTGGCCAGTGCGACCGGCGACGGGCCGGTGCGGGCCGGATCGGACGCATCGCCCTGCGCGCCTTGAGCGCCCTGCGCGGCGGTTTCCGGCGCGACATCGAGGCCGACCGCCAGCGCATCCGTTTCGGGACCGTCTTCCTGCTGCGGCTGCGCACCGGCAGGCGCGAAGTTCGGCAGCGGATGGCCGGACAGCAGACGCGCCGGACCGGCCTGCACGGCCGCGGATACGACCGGCATCAGCTTCGCGGCAAGCGTGCCGCGGACGGTTGGCAGCAGCCACAGTGCAAGCGCAACCGCGACAGCGAAACAGCCGACAACGCTGAATAGATGGTGACTGACACGCGTCCCGCGACGCAGCAAGTTGCGCACGATTTGCGCATGCTGCTCAGTGGGACGCCACGATAACCAAGCGTTCATTCAGATCATCTCCCATGAACATGACTCGTGCGGCTCGCTCAGCTCGAAGGCGAGACAGAAAACGCGCCGCGGAATCACGACGCCGCACGCCTTGGTTGGGACGCGCAAGCATCGGGGAAACGGTATAAGTACCGTTCGAGGCCACGGTGTAAGAGGGCCGGCGCCTTCGCACATTGGGCGAGGCGGGCATACGCGGTGGCACCCACGCAAAAAACCAGCGTCTGGTAGCGCTGGCTAGGACTACGACAAAAGCCGTCGAAGACGCCGTGCAGGGTTCGGCGGACGGTGACGCGCTGCGTCAAAGATCGGTGATTGGCGGCTCGAAGCCTTTTACCCTGCAACCAATGTGAGCGGATTCTAGCAGGGTTTTATAGATCGTCAACACTATAAAAACTCAAATCTATAACAAAAAGTAATTTAAAGCTCCTCTTCAGAACGCGAGCCCCGTGCCGTAGGGGGTTTGCGCGCGATCGACTTTTTCTCCGCCGGGCGGCTACATGGCTGCCCGGGGTAAAATCGTCGGTCAATTCGGGGTCGCAGCCGGCCGCTGCCCCGCCCATCGCTGCCCGCTCATGCGGGTTGCCCGGACCTTCTTCATGAAATACAAAGACTTACGCGATTTCATTCAGCGCCTAGAGGCGCTCGGCGAACTGCGGCGCGTCACCCAGCCCGTGTCGCCCGTGCTCGAAATGACCGAGCTGTGCGACCGCGTGCTGCGCGCCGGCGGCCCCGCGCTGCTGTTCAACGCGCCGCCCGGCAATGCATTTCCGGTGCTCGGCAACCTGTTCGGCACGCCGCGCCGCGTCGCGCTCGGGATGGGCGTCGATGCGGGCGACGATGCCGCACTCGGCTCGCTGCGCGATCTCGGACGCCTGCTGTCCGCGCTGAAGGAGCCCGATCCGCCGAAGAGCCTGAAGGACGCCGGCAAGCTGCTGTCGCTCGCGAAGGCGGTGTGGGACATGGCGCCGAAGTCGGTGTCGTCGCCGCCGTGCCAGGAGATCGTCTGGGAGGGCGCCGACGTCGACCTGAACAAGCTGCCGATCCAGACCTGCTGGCCCGGCGATGCGGGGCCGCTCGTCACGTGGGGCCTGACGGTCACGCGCGGGCCGAACAAGTCGCGCCAGAATCTCGGCATCTACCGCCAGCAGCTGATCGGCCGCAACAAGCTGATCATGCGCTGGCTCGCGCATCGCGGCGGCGCGCTGGATTTCCGCGAATTCGCGCTGCAGAACCCCGGCAAGCCGTATCCGGTCGCGGTCGTGCTCGGCGCCGATCCGGCCACGACGCTCGGCGCGGTGACGCCCGTGCCCGATTCGCTGTCCGAGTATCAGTTCGCCGGCCTGCTGCGCGGCAGCCGCACGGAACTCGCGAAGTGCCTGACGCCCGGCGTCGACACGCTGCAGGTGCCCGCGCGCGCGGAGATCGTACTCGAAGGCTTCATTCATCCGCAGGAAGGCGCCCCTGCCCCCGCTCCGGCCGGCGCGCCGCCGCGACCGGCGGGCAACGCGGCGGCCGCGTACGAACATGCACTCGAAGGGCCGTACGGCGACCACACCGGTTATTACAACGAGCAGGAGTGGTTTCCGGTGTTCACCGTCGAGCGCATCACGATGCGCCGCGACGCGATCTACCACTCGACCTACACGGGCAAGCCGCCCGACGAGCCCGCGGTGCTCGGCGTCGCGCTCAACGAGGTGTTCGTGCCGCTGCTGCAGAAGCAGTTCACGGAAATCACCGACTTCTACCTGCCGCCCGAAGGCTGCAGCTACCGGATGGCCATCGTCCAGATGAAGAAGAGCTACGCGGGCCACGCGAAGCGCGTGATGTTCGGCGTGTGGAGCTTCCTGCGGCAGTTCATGTATACGAAGTTCATCGTGGTCGTCGACGAGGACGTGAACATCCGCGACTGGAAGGAAGTGATCTGGGCGATCACGACGCGCGTCGACCCGGTGCGCGACACCGTGATGGTCGACAGCACGCCGATCGACTATCTCGACTTCGCGTCGCCGGTGGCCGGACTCGGCTCGAAGATGGGGCTCGACGCGACCAACAAGTGGCCGGGCGAAACCAGCCGCGAATGGGGCCGCCCGATCGAGATGGACGCGGCCGTGAAGGCGCGCGTCGACCGGCTGTGGCAGGAGATCGGCCTCTGACGCCAGGCGGCCGGTGCCTGCCGGCCTGCGCATCGCAATCGCCGCAAATACCCAGAAGATGAGCTTTCCGCCCGCCTCCATGCTGTCCGACGGATTCTTTCTGTCGTTATCGTTGTGTCTCGACATCGGCCTCGTGAACGTCGCGATGCTGTCGCTCACGCTATCGCACGGCTTCCGGCCGGGCTTCTGGCTCGGCGTCGGGTCATGTGTCGGCGATCTCGTCTACGCGGCGCTCGCGCTCGCGGGAATGGCCGTGCTGCTGCAGTTCGAACCCGTGCGCTGGATCGTGTGGATCGGCGGCGGCGCGGTGCTGCTGTTCCTCACGTGGAAGATGGCGCGCGAAGCGCTGGCGCCCGCCAAGGCGGCCGACGACGACGCGGACGACGCCGCGCCGCCGCGGGCGAGCGCACGGCGCAGTTTCGTGCGCGGGATGCTGCTCGCGATGTCGTCGCCGAGCGCGATCCTGTGGTTCGCGGCGGTCGGCGGCGCGCTGATCGCGAAAGCCGGTGCGACCACGCCGGCCACCGCGTCGGTGTTCCTGTCGGGCTTCTTCCTCGGCGGCCTCGCGTGGACGCTCTTCATGTGCACGCTCGCGAGCCAGGGCCGCAAGCGCGCGGGCGCCGGCCTGATGCGTGCGTGCCACGTCGCGTCGGCGCTGCTGTTCGCGTATTTCTCGTACAGCGTGATCGTCGGCGGCTACCGCGACCTGATCGTGCACGCGGTTTAATCGCCATCGCGCTGCCGCGACGGCCACGGCACCGAGCGTCAGCCCCAATGAAAAACGGCGCAACGCCCCTCGCGGGACGTTGCGCCGTTTTGCCGGCGCGGTCAGGCCGCGCGGGACGAATCAGCGACGCCAGTAGCCGTGATGGCCCCAGCCGCCGTAACCATGGCGCCAGTACGGACGACCGTAGTAGCCACCGACGACCACCGCGGGCGGCGGCGCATAGTAGGCCGGCGCCGGCGCGTAATAGACGGGCGGAGGCGGCGGCGCGTAGTACACGGGCGGCGGCGGTGCATAGACGGGATACGCGGGTGCGACCGGGATACCGATGCCGACCCCGATCGACACGTGAGCCTGCGCGGCGCTTGCGGCGCCCAGGCCCAGCGCGGCGGCGGCGATGAACGGAATGAGCTTTTTCACTTCGATTCTCCTGCTGGAGCGGTATTTTAGGCGCTCCTGTCGGCAACGGCGGGCATGCACGTCGCATGCAAGCAATGTAGCGAAAACCCGCCCCGCGCGTATCGTGCATTTGTTGCAAATTGCAATTGCACGCGGCCCGAGGCGTCGCGCGGCGCGGTGCCCGATGCAGGCTGCCACCCTTGCGCGTCGCGTGATTCCGTCCGAGGAGCCGGGCCCCGACACCATGACCGGTCAGTCTTACCGGCTCCGGTGCGTGTAACGGGCACGCGTACGTAATGAACGATTACAAATTCGAGACAAGATGCAGACATTTCAAGCGGGCCGCGGACGCGTGGTATTTAGGGGTCGGATTCGAAGATCATGATTCGGCCGTGGAGCCCGAGGTCGGCCCGCATACGGATCGCATCGCATACCGGTAATTCATACGTGCGTCCCCCCGACCATCTGCCTTCCCCGGCACCGCCGTCATTCCTGCGATACTGGCGGTTGCTTCGTTTCCGCTTACATCCGCCGCCATGCCGCTTCCCGACACACCCCGCCTCGGCTTCATCGGCGCCGGCCGCCTGGCGCGCTGTATCGCGCAGCGCTTCGCGCAGGCCGGCTTCCCGGTCGTCGCGATCGCGAGCCGCACGCCCGCGTCGGCCGCCGGCCTCGCCGCACGGATCGACGGCTGCCGCGCGGTCGACACCCCGCAGCAGGTAGTCGACGCCGCCGACCTGATCTTCGTGACGACACCCGACGATCACCTCGCGTCGAGCGCCGCGGCGCTGCACTTCGACGCATCGCGCGCCGCCGGCCAGGCGCTCGTCCATTGCAGCGGCGCGTCGACGGTCGCGCTGCTCGATCCGGCGAAGCAGCAAGGCGCGGCCACCGGCGGCTTCCATCCGCTCTATCTGTTCGGCGGCACCGATGCCGACCTCGCGCGCATCGACGGCTGCTCGGTCACGATCGAAGCGGACGGTGCGCTGCACGCGACGCTGCTGCGACTTGCCGCCGCACTCGGCTGCCATCCGCTGTCGATTCCGGCCGGCGGCCGGATGCTGTATCACGCGGCCGCGCACTACGCGGCGAGCTTCGCGCTGTGCGGGCTGTCGGAAGCGGTCGAGCTGTGGCGCGGCCTCGGTTTCGACGAGGACGCCGCGCTGCGCGCGCTGTTGCCGATGCTCGCCGGCACGATCGAGACCGCCCGCGACAAGGGGCTCGCGAATGCGCTGGCCGGGCCGGTATCGCGCGGCGACACCGGCATCGTCGAGCGCCAGCTCGCGCTGCTCGAGGCGCGCGGCGGCGATCATGCGGCGCTGTACGCGCTGCTGACGCGCCGGGCGGTCGCGCTCGCGGCGAAGCGCGCAGCACCGCCGGCGTCGTTGCCGGCGCTGGCCGAAGCCGTCGAAACCTCGCTCGCACGCGTGGCCGCGCACCCCTCCCCGTCGCGAGACGAGGCGTGATAAGGTGTCGGCCGATGCGCCGCCAACCGGCGTTGGCGGCCGCACGCTACTGACTGTATAAAAAGGATGCCAACGATGTTCGGCGAGATCGCCCGTTTTCTGCTCAATACCGTCTTCACGCTATTCGGCGCCGCGCTGATTCTGCGCGTCTGGATGCAGGCCGTTCGCGTGCCGCCGTACAACCCCGTCACGCAAGCCGTGCTGCAGGCGACCAACTGGCTCGTGCTGCCGCTGCGTCGCGTGATCGCGGGCGTACGCGGCATCGACTGGGCCAGCGTCGTCGCCGCGCTGCTCACCGCACTCGTCTACGTCGTGCTGATGGTCGTGATGGCCGGCTTCGATCCGGCCGCCGTGATCGCGACGCTCGTCGTGGTCGCACTGCTCACCGTCGTGAAGTGGGCGCTCAACCTCGTGATCTGGATGACGATCCTGATGGCGCTGCTGTCGTGGCTCAACCCGCGCTCGCCGGCGATGCCGATCCTCTACCAGCTCACCGCGCCGTTTCTGAACCCGCTGCGCCGCGTGATCCCGAACCTCGGCGGCATCGACCTGTCGCCGATCCTGCTGTTCGTGATCGTGCAGGTGCTGCTGATGATCGTCACGCGCGCCGCCGTGTCGCTGACGATGTTCGGCATCTGATCGGCGCAACGCCCTATGCCGCCGGCCCCTGCGCCGGCGGTGCGCCAAGCGTGTCGATCACGCCGAACTGCGCCGGCATCATCGCGTAGCACACCCGCACTTTCTCGCGCGACAGCCGCTCGAGCAGCCGCTGCGCTTCGTCCTCGGTGACGACGAACTCGACCTCGATCGCGAGCGAACCCTGCAGTTCGAAGAAGCGATCCTCGTGCAGCACGCGATGCTGGCCGAAACCGGCCATCGCGCGAAACGCGGAACCGCCCGCGACGCCCATCCGGTTCGCCTCTTCCAGCAGCCATTCCCACAGCGGCTTGCGGTGCAGCCGGTGCCGCTCGTGCACATAGAAGCGTAAAAAGACCCTGTCCATCGCCCCCTCCGATGGCGGCCCCGCTCAGGCCGCCGCGAGCCACGCGCGCGCGGTCCACATGCCGAGCGCCGTCAGCGCGAACGATCCAGTCAAGTGTAGGGCAGCCACAGCCAACGCCCATCCGAATTCGCCCTCGAGCGCGTGCGTCATCACTTCGACCGAATAGGTCGAAAACGTCGTGAGGCCGCCGAGAAAGCCCGTGATCACGAACAGCCGCCACTCGGGTGGCAACCCGACGCGGACCGTGAACACGACGGCGGCCACGCCGATCACGTAGCCGCCGATCAGGTTCGACGCGAGCGTGCCGAGCGGCACCGCGGGAAAGAAGGCGTTGAGCGCGAGGCTCAGGAACCAGCGCAGCAACGCGCCGAGGCCGGCGCCGACGAAGATCGCGACGATCGAATAGAACAAGGGCACCCCTCATGGTCAGCGCCGCGCGGCGCACGCGGCCTACGCTGAACTGTATGCGGAATCGCGCCGCGCCGGCAATGCCGACGGGCCGGGTCAGCAGGCGGCGAATCGTGTCGCGAACGCATGACGCGTTTCACGATTTTCACACGCGTGCCGTCGTGGATATTTACCGAACAATTACATCCGACATTACAAATAAACTTTGAATCGACTGATTATTTATCCGCTTTTTAAAAACCGATAAAGCAGTTCGATCCGGTTCACGACAACCCTGCACAACGCCTACATCAAAAGGGCTCCACGTACTTTCCCTTATCAGACATTCCCGTATCCGGCCGATATTCGATGTAATTACCTTCGGCGATTTCGTAAAATTGTTTCGCTACTCCACCCGATCGACATGGAGACTCAAAAATGAACAATATGCACCTGTCATCCATGTTGATCCCGGCGCTGTGCGCGTCGCTACTCGCATCGAGCGTCGCGCTCGCCGACGGCAGCGGCCCGCCACCCTACGTCGAAGGCAACCGCGCACCGAAAGGATTCGCGCGCCCGCCGTTCCACACGAAGCCGCGTGCGAGCACGGCCACGATCGCCGGCCTCACGCCGGCACTCGCGCGGCATGCATACGGGTTCGACGCGATCGCGAACCAGGGCGACGGAATGGTCGTCGCGATCGTCGACGCGTACGATGACCCGAAGATCGAATCCGATCTCGGCGTGTTCAGCACCGCGTTCTCGCTGCCGGCCTGCACGTCGTCGAACGGCTGTTTCACCAAGGTGTACGCGCACGGGGCACGGCCCAAGCCCGATTCGGGCTGGGCGCTCGAGATCTCGCTCGATGTCGAATGGGTGCATGCGATCGCACCGAAGGCGAAGATCGTGCTCGTCGAGGCCGCATCGGCCAGCTTCAGCGACCTGCTGGCCGCGGTCGACGTCGCGGTCAAGCGCGGCGCGTCGGTCGTGTCGATGAGTTTCGGCGGCAACGAATTCAGCAGCGAGACCGGCTTCGACGGCCACTTCAACGTACCGGGCGTCACGTTCGTCGCATCGTCCGGCGACAGCGGCACCGGCACCGAATACCCGGCCGCGTCGCGTTACGTGGTATCCGTCGGCGGCACGACGCTGTCGTCGGACACGGCCGGCAACTACATCGGCGAGGCGGCATGGAGCGGCAGCGGCGGCGGCGTGAGCAACGTCGAGGCCGAGCCGGCCGGCCAGACCGCGTGGCCGATTCCGGTGGCCGGCAAGCGCGGCGTACCCGACGTCAGCTACGACGCGAATCCGTCCAGCGGTTTCGCGGTGTACGACTCGGTCACCTATCAGGGGCAGGCCGGCTGGTTCCAGGTCGGCGGCACGAGCGCGGGGGCGCCGCAATGGTCGGCGCTCGTCGCGATCGCGAATTCGCTGCGCACGGCGGCCGGCAAGAAATCGTTGAGCGGCACCTACGACACGCTCTATACGGTCGGTAAAACCGCGTACGGCAGCGACTTCCACGACGTGACGACCGGGTCCAACGGCAATTGCGGCAGCATCTGCAATGCGGCGGGCGGCTACGACTACGTGACGGGCCTCGGTTCGCCGATCGCGCCGGCGCTCGTGCAGGCGCTCGTCGCGCGGCCGTAATCGCGCGGCCTCGGCCGGTGGATCCGCAGCACGTGGTTCAGCCGCCGCGCCACGCGCGGTCGAGCGCGTTCAGCGTCGCCAGCGCGCCGCCCTTCAGCCCGATCACGTCCGTCCGGCGCGCATGCGCTTCGCGCGCGTTGATGCGGATCACGTCGGCGCCGAGCCGTTCGCTCAGCAGGCGCACGGTCGGAATCGCGGTGCCCGCGCCGATCTCGACCACGGCGACGCGCCCGGCCTGCGCGATCCAGTCTTCGAGCGCACGCTCTTGCGCGTCATAGCGCGCCCCGAGCCAGCCGGTGTCACCGAACATCAGGATGTTCGGCCGCGCGAGACCGCCGCAGTGCGGGCAGCGCGGCATGTCGCTCACGAGGCGGCACGTCGCTTCGTCGACCACCGGCACGAACGGCGCCGCGTCCCACGTGTCGTCCGTGCACGGTCGCAGGCACTGCATCGCATGAATCGAGCCGTGGATCTCGACGATGCGCGCCGGATCGAAGCCGGCTTTCTGGAACTGGCCGTCGACGTTGCTGGTCAGCACGAAGCCGCCGTTCGGCATCGCGTCGATCCAGCGGCGCAGGATCGCGAAGCCGGCGTGCGGCACCGTCGCACGGTACAGCGCGAGACGGTGCCCGTAGAAGCCCCATGCGAGCGGCGCACGCGCACGAAACGCGTGCGGCGACGCGATCTCGTGGAATTCGAAACGCTCGTGGCGCAGCGCCGGATACGCGCGCCAGAAACCGTCCGTGCCGCGAAAGTCAGGCAGCCCGGAATCGACGCCGATGCCCGCGCCGGCCGTGACGAGCAAGGCGTCGGCGCGTGCGAGTGCGTCGACGGCGGACGCGACGAGATCGGTCGGAAGCGGCGCGGCGGAATCAGCAGGATCGGAAAACGGCATGATGGAAAAGCAGTGGCGTCGAGCGTTGCGCGAGTGGCGTCGCGATCATACGCCGGTTCGGACGCTGCGCTGCATCGGCCACGCAACGCGGCGTGCTGCACTACACGCGCCGGCTATCGGTGATGCGAGTGCCGGCCGTCTGAAAGCACCGCATCGACGATGCCGTCAACCGGCGCCCACGCTCGCTCAGTCAGCCGAATCGTCCTGCGCAACCGGCATCTCGTCGACCGCGAAATAGACCGGCTTGCCGAGTTCCCGCGCAAGCGCCACGTCCGCATCCGCCCCGCGCGACGCGCCGTCGATGCGCAGCACCGCATCGCAACGTCGCAGCAGCCGGTGCGCGGCCGGATACAGGAAGGTTTCGCTGACGGCGTCGCCGACCTGCGTCGACCCGGCCGCGGCCGCGAGCGGCAACGACACCCATTCGCCGATCATCGGCACGTGCCCGCGGCGATACACGGCGAGCGCCGCCGCTTCCAGCCGGTGCAGGTTCGCGGCGATGCGGACAGGGTCGCCGTCCGTGCCGCTGCGATAGGGGCCGGCGACCAGCACGAGCCGCGGCGTCATGCTGCGCGCGCGCCGGCGGTTTCCCGCAGCGCGACGTATTGCAGCAGCATGATCGTCTTCGCATCGACGATCTCGCCGCGCTCGACCGCGTCCAGCGCCGCCTGCAGCGGCATCTCGACGACTTCGAGATCTTCGCCCTCTTCCGCGATGCCGCCGCCGGCACTCGTGCGCAGCGACGCATCGTATTCGCCGACGAAGAAATGCAGCTTCTCGGTCACGGAACCCGGACTCATGAACGCCTCGAACACCTTGCGCACGCCGCGCACGCGATAGCCGGTCTCCTCCTCGGCCTCCGCGCGAATGCGCGCTTCGGGCGTTTCGTCGTCGAGCAGGCCGGCCGCCGCCTCGAGCAGCATGCCGTCGTGCCCGCTCACGAACGCCGGCATCCGGAACTGCCGCGTCAACAGCACGTCGCCCGTCTCGGCATGGCGCAGCAGGATCGTCGCGCCGTTGCCGCGATCGTAGGTCTCGCGGCTCAGGCGCTGCCACGTTCCGTCACGGCGCAGGAAATCGAACGTCACCTTCCGCAGCACATACCAGTCGTCGGACAGCACCGTCGTATCGACGATGCGCACCCGCTCCCGCGTTGCAGCCATTGCAGCCTCCGGTTCGACAAAGGATGGCGCCCATGGTAACGTGCAGTTTCGTGCAATTTCAAGAATTTTCGTGCAAACACGATGCTGACGACACAACGCAAGAAGGCGATCCTCGATGCGCTCGCGCGCGACGGCCAGGTACTGGCCGCCGAGCTGAGCGTGCAATTCGGCGTGTCCGAAGACACGGTGCGCCGCGATCTGCGCGAGCTCGCAGCCGAAGGGCTGCTGCAGCGCGTGCATGGCGGCGCGCTGCCGGCGTCGCCGGCCATCGCGCCGTTCGCGCAGCGCGAGGCGCTCGAAGCCGCGGAGAAGCGGCGCATCGCGCGGCGGGCCGCGCAGATGATCGCGCCCGGCCAGGTGGCAATCGTCGACGGCGGCACGACCTCCGCGCTGCTCGTCGAGCAGTTGCCGGCCGACCTGCGCGCGACGATCGTCACGCACAGCCCGAGCGTCGCGGTCGCGCTGGCCGCGCATCCGTCGATCGACGTGATCCTGATCGGCGGGCGGCTCTACAAGCATTCGATCGTCGCGGTCGGCGCCGCGGCGATGGAAGGCATCGCGCGCATTCATGCAGACCTGTACTTCATGGGCGTCACGGGCGTCCATCCGGTAGCCGGCCTGAGCACCGGCGATTTCGAGGAAGCGGCGATCAAGCGCGCGCTGGCCGAACGCGCGGCCGAGACGGTCGTGCTCGCGTCGCAGTCGAAACTGCGCGCGGCGTCGCAGTTCGTGATCGGTGACCTCACGCTGGCGCAGACGATCGTCGTCGAGAAGGAAACCGACGCCGCGCTGACGAAGCCGATCGAGGCCGCGGGCGTGACGGTGGTGCGCGCGTAGCGCGCGGGGCGCTCGCATGCGCCGAATCGGTTGCGGGCGGCACCGCGCCCGTGCCGAATCCATGTCAGCGTGCTGACAGGCACCGCTTGCTAACATGGGCGATCGCCCGATCGCCACGTGCTACCCGCCCGATGCCCCCGCCCTCCACCACGACGCCTCAGGCACCGCCCGCCGGCGACGCTCCGCCGCCCGGCGTCCTCGCGCTGTTCATCGCGTTCGCGCAGATCGGCCTGACCAGCTTCGGCGGCGGGCTCAGCGGGCGGATGATGCGCGACTTCGTCCACGAGCGGCGCTGGCTCGACGAAGAGGCTTTCCTCAACGGCCTCGCGCTGTCGCAGGCGTTGCCGGGCGTCAACGTGAAGAACCTCGCAATCTGGATCGGCTACCGGCTCGCCGGATGGCGCGGCGCGGTGGCCGGCTTCACCGGCATCATCGCGCCGCCGGCCGTGCTGATCGTGCTGTTCGGCGTCGCGTTCTCGACCCTCACCCGCTTCCCGCTCACGCATGTCGCACTCGCCGGCGCGGCGGCCGCGGCGATCGGGCTGTCGATCTCGATGGCGATCACCGCGGTGCGCCGGCTACCGCGCCGCGCGCTGCCGTTCACGGTGATGACGCTCACCTTCGTATCGGTCGCGGTACTGCATTGGCCGCTCGTATGGACCGTGCTGATCGGCGGCACGCTGAGCGTCGCGCTCGAATACCGCCGCGCGGCCGCCGCGCCGGTCGGGAGCGACGCACGATGAACGCGTCCGCACGTTACGCAGCGCTGTTCGGCGTGTTCGCGCCGCTGTCGATCGCGACGATCGGCGGCGGGCAGGCGGTCATCGCGGATATCCAGCGGCAGGTCGTCGACGTCCATCACTGGATGAGCGCCACGCAATTCGTGAACGACTTCGCGATCGCGCGGATGGCGCCGGGCCCCGGCTCGCTGCTGGCGACGCTGATCGGCTGGCAGGTGGCCGGTTTCTGGGGCGCGGTGATCGCGACGCTCGCGCTGTTCGGCCCGACCGCGTTCCTGATCTATGGTGTCGCGCATCTATGGCGGCGACACCGGGGCGCACGCTGGCAAATCGCGCTCGAAACCGGCCTGCGCCCGGTCGCGGCCGGCATGATCCTCGCGTCGGTGTGGGTGCTGCTGCAGGCGCTCGACGGCGGCTGGGCCGCCCGCGCGATCGCGGCTGCGTCGACGCTGTGCGTGATCTACACGCGCGTTCATGCGCTGCTGCTGATCGCGATCGGCGCGCTGCTGCTCGTGGGTGTGCACACGCTCGGCGGCGTGTAACGCGGCGACGCCGTCATTGCACCGGCCGTCGCGTGGTCGTCTAGGCCCCACGAAACACCGGCGCACGCCGCTCCGCGAACGCGCGCAGCCCTTCGTCGAAATCAGCGCCTTCGCACGCCTGGCGACGCAGCTCGGTGATTCGTTCGAACGCGTCGGCCGGCAACGGCCGTGCGTCCTGCAGCACGCGCAACTGCTCCTTCACCGCGTGCACCGCGAGCGGCGCCTTCGCGGCAATCGTGCCCGCGACGTCGAGCGCCGCGTCGTCGACCCCGCCCGCGTCAGCCAGCCGGTTCACGAGCCCGTGATGCGCGGCGCGTTCCGCATCGAGCGGCTGCGCGCAGAAGAACATCTCCTTGAGCACATGGATCGGCAGGTTGTCGTGAAAGCGCAGCAGGCCGCTCGTCGAATACGGCAGGCCGATGTTCGCGGGCGTCATCGCGAAACGCGCGTCGCGCGCCGCGACGACGAGATCGCAGCTCATCACGAGATCGACCGCCCCGCCCCACGCCGATCCGGCCACCGCCGCGATCACCGCGCCCGGATAGGTCCGCACGCGCCGCAGCGCGCGTTCGAGCGGTTTGCCGTACGCGAGCGGATCGCGGTCGTCGGCCAGTTCGCGCAGGTCGTGCCCCGCGCTCCACACGTCGCCGCTGCCGTCGTTGGACAGGATCACGACCGGCGGCGGACGGTGCCCGGCCAACGCATCGAGATGCGCGACGAGGGCATCGAGCAACGGCGCGTCGAGCGCATGCCGTCGCGCCGGATTCCCGAACCGCACGCGCGCGATCCGCTCGCCGATCCAATCGACCGTCACGCTCGACGCCCCATCGTGTTTCGTCATGTCGGTCATTGCACGGCCTCCGCCACCGCATCGGCCTGGAAGATCGCGCGCCCGGCCAGCAGTGCGTCGATCGCGTCGTCGCCGTAGCCGGCTTCGCGCAGCACATCGACCGTATGCTCGCCGAGCAGCGGCGGCGCATGGCGGGTGCGCGGCGCCGGCACGTCGTCGTCCATCCCGCCGAGCGGCGTGACGACCTGGCGCAGCGTACCGAGCGTCGGATGCGCGACCGGCTCGACCAGCCCGCAATGCGCGAGCTGCGGATCGTCGAACACTTCGTCGAGCGTATGGATCGGCCCGGCCGGCAGCCCGGCCTCGACGAACCGTTGCGTCCAGTCGCGCTTGCCGCGCGTGCGCAGCCGGCTTTCGAGCAGCGCCTTGAGTTCATCGCGATGCGCGACGCGCGCATCGTTGGTCGCGAAGCGCGGATCGTTGGGCAGCGCGGGCAGATCCAGCAACTGGCACAGCCGCAGCCACATGTCGGTCGTGATCGGCGCGAGGTTGAGCGGGCCGTCGGCCGTCTCGAACACGCCGTACGGCGCGATCACCGCATGCGCATTGCCGGTACGGCGTGGCACGTCGCCGAGGCTCAGGTAGCGTTGCCCGTGTACGCTCAGCAGCGCAACGAGGCTTTCGAGCAGCGACGTGCCGACATGCTGGCCGCGCCCGGTGCGCTCGCGCTCGAACAGCGCGGCCATCACGCCGGTCGCGACCCACATCCCCGAGCTGAGATCGCCGATCGCGGTGCCCGTGCGGGTCGGCTCGCCGTCCGGGAAACCGGTGAGACTCATCAGCCCCGCATAGCCCTGCGCGATCTGGTCGAAGCCCGGCCAGTCGCGCAGCGGGCCGCGCGGGCCGAACGCGGTGACGCTGCCCATCACGAGCCGCGGGTCGCCCGCGCTCAGCTCAGCGTAGCCGAGCCCCATCGCGTCCATCGTGCCGGCCTTGAAATTCTCGATCACGACGTCGGCCTGCGCGATCAGGCGCCGCACGACGTCGAGGCCGGCCGGCTGCCGGAAGTCCACGCAGATGCCGCGCTTGTTGCGGTTGCAGGACAGGTAGTACGTGCTCACGCCGCGATCGAACGGCCCCCACGCGCGGCTCATGTCGCCGTGCGGCCCCGATTCGACCTTGATCACGTCGGCGCCGAGATCCGCGAGCACCATCGAGCAGAACGGCCCCGACAGCGCGCGACTCAGATCGACGACCTTGATTCCCGTTAATGCCTGCATTCCGGACTCCTGATATTGATGGGTATGTCTCGTCTTGTTTCCGAACGACTGCGGCATTTCGCTCATTCGGGCAGCGTCTGGTGCCGCGTCTCGACCGCGAACGGCAGGATCAGGATGCCGAGCCCGAACACGGCCGCGGTCCATGCGACCGGCACGCCGAGCGATCCGTAACCGTGAATCGCAGCGCCGAGCAGGAAGTTCACGCCCGCGCCGATGAAGCGGCCGACCGATGCGTTGAACGCAAACGCAGTGGCCCGCACGCGCGTCGGATATTGCTCGGGCAACCACAGCGAGAAGATCGCGAAGTTGCCGCCGAAGAAGCCGAGGAACGCGAGCGACACCATGAAGGCCGCAAGCCCGTTCGGCTGGTAGAACGCCCAGCCGAACGCGAACACGATCGATACGGCCATCCCTGCGAAATACACGCCGAGCGCGGTACGCCGGCCGAGCCGTTCCGACAGCCACGGCGCCACCAGGCAGCCGGCGATCGTCGCGCACGACAGGATCGCCGCGCCGATCGACGCAAGCCGCAGCGCACCGACGTGATCGATGCCCGCGCGCGCCGCCAGCGTGGTGACCGCGCTCGCCTCGTAGACGGAGCCGGCCCACAGCCCGACGATCGCAACGCCGACGAGGCTCGCGCTCGTCAGCGTGCGGCGCCGGAACGCCGGCGCGAAGATCTCGCGCAGCGGATGCGCGCGCCGCGCGTCAGCCACGTCGCCGTCGCGCGCGTCGTGCCGCCGCCACTGCCCCGGCTCCTTCACGCGCATCACCGTGAACACCGCGAGCAGCGCGGGCGCCAGCCCGCACAGGAACATCGCGCGCCAGCCGTAGGTCGCGCCGATCGTGTAGTTCAGGCAGGCCGCGATGAAGAAGCCGAAGTAGTAGCCCGTCTGCAGGTAGCCGGCGCCCATCTTGCGGCGGTCTTCCGGCCAGCTCTCGGCGACGTAGGTACCAGCGAGCGCCCATTCGCCGCCGACGCCGATCCCGGCAATCAGCCGGCACGCGGCCAGCGCCCACACGTCGTGCACGAACGCGGCCGCGCCGGTGAACACCGAATAGATCAGGATGCTCGCCGCGAGCGTGCGCACGCGGCCGAAGCGATCGGCGAGCGGCCCCCAGATGAACGACAGCCCCCAGCCGATCAGGAACAGCGCGAACAGGATCGAGCCGTACATCCCCAGATTCGCGGGCGTCGCCGCGATGCCGGACGACGGCAGCAATTCCGTCAGCGCGGGAATCAGCACGAGCGCGTAGATCACCGAATCCACGCCGTCGAGCACCCAGCCCGCGTACACGGCCCAGAAGCCCTTCACCTGCTCGCGCGTGAGCGGCGTGCGCCGCGGCTTCGCGCCGGCCGCCGGCGCGTCGATCGCCTTGAACATCTTCGTCTCCTTGCCGGCGGGGCCGGCTCTTGCGCCGCGTCCGGTCCGGAATGGCCGGCAGTCGGGCTCTTTTGTGAGACGAGTATAGAAACGCTATCGATCGCTGAAAAATATGATATTCATCTTGCTCGATCGGATTGGCTTATGGCTCGAATCGGGCGTGATTCGGGCTTGAATCGGGAGACGGCGGCGATGGACTTGAGACAGTTGCGCTATTTCGTGAAGGTCGTCGAATGCGGCAACGTCACGCACGCGAGCGAGGCGCTGCACGTCGCGCAGCCGGCGGTGAGCCAGCAGATGCGCAATCTCGAGCAGGATCTCGGGATGCAACTGCTCGAACGAAGCGTGCGCGGCGTCGCGCCGACCGCCGCCGGCCGCACGCTGTACCAGCACGCGCTCGAGTTGCTGCGCCAGGCCGACGGCACGCGCGAACTGCTGCGCCGCGACGCCGACACGCCGCAGGGCCGCGTGACCGTCGGCATGCCGTCGAGCACCGCGCGCGTGCTGGCCATTCCGCTCGCCCGCGCCGTGCGCGACCGCTATCCGGGCATCATGCTGGAGCTGATCGAAGCGCCGAGCGCCGACCTCGACACGCTGCTCGAACGCGCGCGGCTCGATCTCGCGATCGTCGTCGATGCGGTCGACACGCGCGGCATCGCGATCCACCGGTTGCTGACGGAAACGCTGTACCTGATCACGTGGCCCGGATTCCCGGTGCCGGACGCGCCCGTGCCGCTCGACGCGATCGCGCGGATGCCGCTCGTACTGCCGAGCGCGCCGAACACGATCCGCAACCGCGTCGACTGGGCGATGCGCGAGGCCGGGCTGTCGTACGAGATCAGCTTCGAGGCGAGTTCGACCGGGCTGCTGTTCGCGGCCGTGATGGCGCAGCTCGGTGTGACGATCCTGCCGTGGACGGCCGCGCACGTCGAGATCGAGGAACGCAAGCTCAAGCTGTCGACGGTCGCGCACCGGCTGTTCGCGCGCGACCTGTCGCTGTGCTGGCACGACACCGCGCTGGTCAGCAACGCGGTGCAGAAGGTGAAGTCCGAAATCGTCCGGCTGTTCGATACGCTCGGGCAGCGGCCGGAATGGGCGGCCGCCGGGCATTGACAATGGCCGCCGGCACCCCTTAACGTAGCTCCATCCTAACCATCACCGGTTCAGCTTAAGAGGTTGTCGGCCCGCTCGTGCTCGACACCTCCGCCTTCCTCGAAGGCCTGCTGCTTGGCGCCGGCCTGTTCACGTCGGTCGGCCCCAAGGACGCCTTCGTCATCAAGCGCTCGATTTCGAGCCCTCACCTGCTCTCCATCGCCCTCGTCTGCGCAGGCAGCGACGCATTGCTGATCGTGCTCGGCGCACACGGGCTGTCGGCATTGCTGTCGCGCCATGCCGCCGTGGTGGCGGCCGCGCTGTGGGCCGGTATCGCGTATCTCGCCGGCTACGGCCTGCTCGGGCTGCGCTCGGCGATCGTCGGACGGCAGCCTGAGCATGTAGATGGCTCACGCGTCGCTAGCGAACCCACGCGGTCGCGCACGCTGCTCGCGACCGCCGCGGTTTCGCTGCTCAATCCGTATGCATGGATCGATACGGTGCTGCTGCTCGGGACCGTGATCGTGAGCCACGCGCCGTCTGCCCGCGCGCCGTTTGCGATCGGCGCGATGACTGCGTCGCTGGCGTGGTTCCTGATGCTCGTCTATGGCGCACGCGCGTGCCGTGCGTGGTTCGCCCGTACGCTCGCGTGGCGCGTGCTTGATGGCTTCGTCGCGGTGATGATGCTCGGCTTCGCGGTGCATTTCGCGATCGACGCGCTTTAGGCGTCAGCGGCCCGATACCGATATCGCGCGGAACGCGTCGTGCGCGTGGGCATGCAGCTCGAATCCGATACCTGGCGCCTGCGGCACGCGCGCGTATCCCGCGTCGACGATTTCGCCATCGGCGAGTCCGCTGAAGGGTTCGAATGCGAACGGGCTGACTTCCGCGCCGCCGAGCCCGAGCGCCGCGACGACATGCAACGAGAACAGATGGCCCCCATGCGGCCAGAACGCGTCGCGCCGCCAGCCGCGCGACACGAAGTGATCGACGATCTGCAGATAGCCCGGCAGCCCGTAGCTGTGCACGGGATCGAACACCAGCACGTCGCGGTCGTGGCGCAAGCCGCCGTAGCGGTCGAGCAGCTTCGCCTCCGCGAGCGAGAACAGCGCTTCGCCTGCCGCGATTGACGGTGCGTACCGCGCGGCGACGTCTGCCTGGAGCGGCAGGTCGAGCGGATCGCAGATGTCCTCGAACCACCACAGATCGAACGGCGCGAGCATGTCGACGGCCCGGTCGACGGTCGTCGCGTCGTACGTGTTCATCGCGTCGACCGCGAGATGCGAAGGGCCTGCGAGCTGCGCGGCCGCGGCTTCGATGCGGCGCCGGTCCTGATCGAAATCCGCACCGCCGATCTTGATCTTCGCGTGCGTGTAGCCGAGGTCGACGATCCGGCGTATCTCGTCCGACAGGCGCGCGAGGTCGTCATGCGGGTAGCGGTAGCCGCCGCCCGCATACACGCGCACGCGTGGTGCTGCCGTGCGTTGGAGGCGCTCGGCGAGAAAGCGATGCAGCGGCAGGTCGGCGATTTTCGCGGCGGCGTCCCAGATCGCCATGTCGAGCGTGCCGACCGCGACGCAGCGTTCGCCGTGCCCGCCCGGCTTTTCGCCGGCCATCATCGCGCGCCAGGCGCGGAATGGGTCGAGGTTCGTGCCGGCTTCGTCGGCGAGTGTGTCGGCGGCGGCCAGCAAGCGCGGCGCGAACCGTTCGCGGATCAGGCCGCCCTGCGCGAAGCGGCCGATCGACGCGTAGCCGTAGCCCGTCACCGGGCGGCCGTCGCGCACGACGTCGGTGACGACCGCGACGACGCTCGTAGTCAGGCCGCCGGAGGCAATCGCCGGATCGGCATAGCGGGATACGGAAATTGCGCGTTCGTGGACCGCGGTGATACGCATGGTGGGGGCTCCGGAGGGGCGTCCGGCGCAGGCGGGAGGTTCGTGCGCTGCAGCGGAAACGGTGGGCGGATCGCTGCATCTTAGGGGTTTGCGTGACGGCGTGCAGAGCCGGCAGTGACCGTTATCGCGTCGTCGTCAGCGCACAACCCGGCGTCGCATTCGTCACGGGTTGCGGTCGGATAGCGGGCGCGGGTGCGCGCCGAGCCTGTGAGCGCGCTCGGCGCACCGCTTCCGAACCGAGTCAAGTTGGGTCGAGCCGGAGTCCTCGGTTGCCGTCACGGCTTCGGGAACCGGGAAGATATGTGGCGCGTGGGTTGAGTCGAATCGACCGCCCCGTCAGGCAAAGACGAAGTACTTGCGCACCGTCTCCACCACTTCCCACGTGCCCTTCATGCCGGGTTCGATCACGAACACATCGCCAGCTTTCAAGTGCTGCGGCTCCTCACCTTCCGGCGTGATGATGCAGTAGCCATCGAGGAAGTGGCAGTACTCCCATTTTTCGTAGTTCACCTCGAACTTGCCCGGCGTGCAGATCCAGGTGCCCATGATCTTGCTGCCGTCCTTCGAGACGTACGCGTTGAGGTTCACGGTGTGCGGATCGCCGCCAATGCGCTTCCACTTGGTCGCGTCAAGGACAGGCGTCGGGCAGGTTTTGCGCAGAACGGTGATGAAATCGGACATGTCGGCTCCAGACTGACGATCGTGTGAGAGGTCTGTCACGTTAGTTCGAAAGCCTTACCCGGGCTTGTATGCTTCCGACGCCGACTCGTCTATTTTCGACACGGGCGGGCGTGTAAGCGCGCCGCCTTCGCGTTTGTAGTCGGGCCTCGGCACCGCAGCGCCTCTCTCGTTACTGCCGACTTGCTGGCGTAGCTGGCGCATGGAGCGGGTGCGTGCACCCCGAGTTCGAAGCCCGTTTGCCGGCTGCTCCAACGCATCACTTGTAACATCACGACCAAACCCTGTACAATCACCCGTTCTGCGGGCGTCGTATAATGGCCATTACCTCAGCTTCCCAAGCCCCAGTGCGTTAGTCAAAACCACTAATCACGCGCATTCTCACGTCACGCTTTCTCCCTGCTCCACAAAGAACCACTGTTCATGTGGGGTTCACGGCGATGCCAGTTTTCACGCCAGCGACAATATCAAGAAGCTGCCGGTGTGCTGCCAACTGGATACAGCATCAAGTTTCTGCGTACAATGTGATGCCATCAACGTCACGGGGAATACACTTGGCTCTTACAAACGCACAACAAAAAGCAATTGACGATCTAATCCTGAAAAATTGGAAAGCCATCGATATCATCGGTGAACTCGTTGCGAACCATGGCGCAAATGCGCGCGATGTTCGAGACTACCTGAACGAGAATAAGACTCTCCAAGGCATGCTAAAAACGATCACCCACCGCACGAAAGAAGTCGCTCGGGCCGGTGATGAAGCGACCAGGACTCAGGCCGTCAAAGAGATCGAAAAGCTGTCCAAGAAGGCGATCAAAGTTCTTCAGCAGAGAACGGAGGGATCCGAATAAGGCCAGAGGGCAAACGGTACCGACAAGCACCTTGCCCGATTTCCGACGTTGGAGGTCTCCAAAGAGCCTCCAACCGTAACTTCAATCACTTCTTGCCCCACGGCTCTTGCCTGCCCTTGATCATCTGGTAGTAGGTGCTCACGCCGGCGTTCGTCAGCTTCACCTCGGCGATGAAGTTTTCGATGATGTCCTTCCGGTTTACGTCCGTGACGGTCCGCATCCGTTTGTAGATTTTCCGTCGCCAGTTCCATCTTCGTCGGCGTAGCCGGTACCGCCTTCAGTGCGGGATCATCTCTCGTCGAACCGGTTGCCGGAATCACCGGCTTTGGTCCCTGCCGCACAACGCCCGTTTCACGCAACTGCGATGAGCCGCGCGAGTGTTGTGAGCTGGCGTAGCGATTCAACAGACGCGGCAAAGCGGAAGGCTCGTCATTTCAGGGCACTTGTGGCGAAGGCGGAAGAGCAGTTACCGGACGAATACCCCGGTATTGTTCACGTTGGATATGAGGCTCGGGATGGTAACTCGGTGGACAACCTGCGCCATAAGCTGAATAGCATGGAAATGAAGACTTTCGTTCCAAGCGATTCGCAACTGCGGTGGGTCTATGGTAATTATTTGTCGCCTGAGCATACGAACGCTCGTAACGAGTCTTGTGCAATTAGTGAGACTACGGCGACTTACAAGATCGGCAAACATTTCACGCGCTCTCCGCTTCCGAACCACTTGCTTTTCGACTCTCGGCGAGGCAACCCAGGAACGCACTGGTGACAGCACCAATCACGCGTCCAAGAATTGAGGCGAGCGTCCGTGGTTGGCTGTCCGCGGGAGTTGTCGCGTCTTAGTGTTGGCGTCTCGTTGTGGTGAACTGACGTGCTCCCCGGTTTATTGCGGTGACGGTGTAGAGTCCGTTCCAGAGTTGAACCGCCCTGGATTTCTTGGACAGCGCCTGGCTATTGCCGGGCAAATTCACCCGGCGTTTGAGCGCCATGTGAGGTCGCATTTCATTGTCGTCGCGGCGCCAAGCCTCGATCTTACGTTTTTCTTGCTGCTGATCCAGTCAGCAACAACACTGTGATCAACGTATGGCGCATACGCACCGGTCAGCAATTCCACCATTCGACTGGAGCCGAAGAAAACGTCATCGAACTCCAAGACTGCCCTGGTATGGCTCCAATCGATATACCGCACTCGCCCCTGACCCAACGAGTCCAACCATCTGTCACATCGCGGATCGTCGATGAATGCTTCCGCGTGCTCAGCAAGGTAACTGTCCGGCACTTCGGAAAGTTCAACCTGATAAATTACCTCAGTCACCAAGGAGCGGCTACGCTCACGACATAGGTCATGAACAGGTTTTGCAAGTCTGAGACCGTGTTCGTATTCCGCGGCCTCATAGCCGGAACGATTCACTCGCTTACACTCTATGGCCCAGCGGCGGCGCCCCGACGACACCGTAATATCATGGGTTTTCGACACGCCAGGCTGCTCCGGCACAAACTCAACCACCTTCCAAGACCTAGATTTATAGGCACCAGCGACTAACAACTCGAATAAACCATCATCCGGCTGCCCCTTGCCTGCCCCCATTAGCCTAGGAATACGATCGGAGATACCGGAAATCGACTTCAACTGAGGCAAAAGTTGTCCTAGCCGCCGAAAGATTGGCGTAATGCGAAATGCTTCTGGCTCGAACCAGTCCTGCCGGGCAGCGGCATAGGCATGTGCCTGGAACACATACCAGGCAATGCCATCTTTCGGATCGAAGATACCTGAACTTGATGTCGTGCGAGCTCACGCAATCACTAGGTCGCGAACTCGTCACTAGATTAGAAACGCGGCCGCCGAAAAACTCTCGAGCGGCCACCCGTCGGGTCTGTGACAACGAACCGCTCAGAAAAAAGCCGAGCCAACCTCCGACTTGCTTAACGGCTCATTCCGGGCAATTTGACCCCCATGCGCTTGACTATCTCCCGCGCCAAAGTCATGAACTCATGCTTCGCCTCGTCGACCTGATCGTAGTACCCTGGATTCACTTGGCCTCGAAGCTTTCCGATCGCGACTCCCTTCTCTTGTGCTTGCGGTGCCAAGCTTTGGAAATTTTTGATCGCTGCCAGTTTGTTGCCGCCATGCGGCACCAAGCCATCATCTTCCTTTCGAAGGTCTTCAACTATCCGACTGCGCACACGCGGAGCAATCTTTGCCTCCCAATACTCGTGTGGTCGGGTTGCGACCCGACCGGAAGCCACTTTATATGCGGAAGTGATATACCCCAAGTACACGGGCGACCCCTGCAGCAACCTGCTCCTGTCTGATTCCGACGCGAGTTCCCGCACCGTACGCCAATCCCGAATCCAACGAGCCAGCGAGCGTCCGACGGTGGATAGAGCTCGAAGCGAAAACAGATCGGCTGCCACAGGCGTTGCAAAGAAATCCGAGTCGAGCAGGATGGTCCTGTTGAGCGGACCAACATTTGGACCAACGTCATAGATGACGAGATCTACCTCGTACTTGGCTGCGAGCCCCCTCACGGCATCCGACAACGCACACATCACGTCGTAATCGCGAGTTTTACGCGCGAACGAACCTGTCCATGCGCTCGGCAGTTCTTCCTCGTAGTCAGCAAGCAACACATCGCCCGGACAGAGCAAAAGCCCATCGCGAATTTCGTAGACTTCAATGTCCTTTATCCCACCCTTGCCATCCACGACGGGTTTGATAGCTGACCAGATGGTCCCGCCGGTCACGTCGTCAGACTCGCCCAGCAACTCGTCGAGCTCTGACTCGGGAAGGAAGAAAGCTGTAAGGTTGCATTGAGGATCAGCATCGATCAGCAATACCCGGAGACCGAGATCGACCAACGCATCCGAGACGTTGACGGCCAGGGTGGTCTTCCCTACCCCGCCCTTATGATTGAACAGCGCTAGCGTGTGCATTTGAACCCCTTTCACTGATGGTTCGGCAAAAGTTAGCACGACGCGCCGATAATTCCTTAAATTTGTGGTCGAGGAATCTCATCGCAAATGCACCACTGCCAGCGACGCCACCGCCCCTCGATCCGGCCATGCCAGTTTCGATGCCACCGCCCAAAACCGCCTGCTTGCCATCCCCACGTCAAACCCTGTAGAATTACCCGTTCTGCGGGCGTCGTATAATGGCCATTACCTCAGCTTCCCAAGCCCCAGCGCGTTAATCAAAACCACTAATCACGCGCGTTCTCACGTCACGTTTTTCCCCGGCTCCACGAAGAACCGCTGTTCATGCGGGATTCACTGCGATGCCAGTTTTCACGCCAGCAGTGATTCAAATAAGCTGCTGTATGGCCTTACGGAAAAAGGCCGCACCGTTTGCACAGTGCGGCCACAGACTCCCTCGTTAGCGTGGAAAAACTAATTGGGATACGAGCGCCAGTGCATGCGTACATGTTCGGTGCGACCAAATCTGCACCGGGTGTATTGCCGCACCAACACGCTCTTGGGGTTGGATGCACGTAGCATAACCAATCATCCTCAGAATGAATCGAAGGCAATAGTTGCCCACAACCCCTTGAGCGCGTAAGCTCTAGGCCGTCTTCTAGGACAAAGTTGTAGGTGGCAGAGGGGTGCCTTCACCACCTTGCCAGCAGCCCCCGCGACGCGCCAACGTTGCGGGGGCTTTTATTTTCCGAGTCTCAGCCTCATCAAGAATTGCTGGCCTGCACCTCGCTCGCCGTTCACCTCTCATCGACGGACCACAAGATCATCTTTGTGGCACACAAGTATAGGCCACAAATCCTCAGTTGTGTCACAATATGGTGACCTTTTCGGAGGAGTCGATGAAGGAAAGCAAACCCTACATTCTCAAAACGCGCGTTGACGCACCTACGGCGGACGCCTTCGCAATGATTTGCGCGGCCGAAGGAACCACCCCGAGCGAGATGCTGCGAAACTTCGTCGTTGAAACAGTCAGAAGGCACGCTTTGACAGCAGGCGCATTCTCAGTCGAAATCGAGCTAGGTCCGCCATACGGACGCGGGGCATCACGACGCGACGAGTACTATGTGCATGCAACCTTATCAGCCAACCAGTCAGGTCTGATTCCTGATCTCGTTCCGTTCTTGCTTCCCGAATTCACCGCAGGGAACAGCGAGCCGTTCCGCGTCGACTCGTTTTATACGCACCGGCTGGCTATGCCGAACTCACGAAACGAGGCAGGTCGCTTGCTGGGCTCGAAGATGGTGATGGGATCCTGGGAAGGGGCAATCTTCCTGTACAGAGATGCGGACTTCGGGAAACCAGAAAATTGCTTCCCAGAAATTAAAGAGGCTCTAACGCTGCAAATCCTCAAGGGGCTCGGCGCAACTCTCGCCGCCCGGGATGCACCGGATCTCATATAGACTCGGACAGCGGCACATCGCAAGGAAGTCACGATACCCTTTCAAATCGGGGATGAGCAACTGCCCTAGTTCGCCTTAAGCGTTCAGAGACACGAGCTGATTACAGACGCTGCATCCATCCTGGCCAGGCAAAAGTGCCTCAACGACGACCTCTCGTGCCATACTATAAATGGGGCTAGATTGAAGGATGCCTCACTCATGGGATCGGGCATCGCTTCTCGCAGCCATCGCAGCGAAACTCATCAATAACACGAACAGGGGTTATCGTGGAAAAGAAAGAGACCTATCGAGTTTTACTTAATGAAGACTGGGAGCTGGAAGACCTCTACAATTTTCCACACGCCCTGTATCAATGCTACGCATTCGTATATTGCCTAGACTCCGATTTAGCGCCAAGCGACAGAGCTCGAATCGATTTCGCATTACGTGAATACCCATGGCGCGGCGGATATAGCTATGTGAACATGTATTTCGTCCTCGCAAAGCAGATTCCTCGACGAGATCATCCTAAAATACATTCGATTCAAAAGGCATCGCCAGGATGGCTAGATCTCATACTGAACCAGCATGTAGCGGTACAAGTAGCAACCGCGGTCGGAATATTATCGAGCGCCTTCCACAGTGCTCAAGCCGTATACAAGAAAGCCCACAAGCTCATGCTCGAGATTAATGCGAATCGTCGACGAGAGAAGGTCCAACGTGCGACCGCGACGGCCGCCGAGCTAAAAGCTTTTAATGCAATGTGCACCGAATTGGCAAAGAACTTAGGCTTCAAAAGCCTGAAGGAATTGCATGAAAAAACGGGAGACCCGGAAGTTTCCATGAAAATTCTCATGGCACACTACCGCCGAATGTCGGTCCTGGTCGAATACGAGAAAGAAGGCAAAGCAACACTGACCTTGCCGAAACCGCCGTCCGACAAAAAATCGAACAAGAACATCAACGAATAAAAATCTGACAGCGGGGCAAGCCGAAAGTAAATACTCGCCCCGCTCACTTCACACAAGTCACCAAGGAACCGTTTCGCTCATCCCTGCGGGAATCGTTTGTATCTCCCCTATCGACGGAACTGAGATCACGGGCGACCGATTCAACTGCTCTCGAATCAATGCGAGGCGCTTTGCAAGCGCAGCCCCCTCCGCTGCGTGAAATCTACTCAGCATGCTGACGCGACCGCCAACAGAAGACAATCGCTCCCGAACGCCGATCAGATCTCCATCAGCAAAGAGCGATTCGAGTTTGTGCACGGCAGCGCGAATCTGTCCGCGCTGCTGCCGGGAAAGGCTGGGCTCTCGATTCACGCCCAATTTCGTGGCTACGATACGTCCACGAGATGTCTGGACGTTGTGTTTCGACCGCTTGGCAGAATAGCCGTGTCGCGCCAGCATCGCATAGACCAGCGCAATCACCTTCTTTTTATCTTCGTGACCGATAGCATCTGGAGACGAGAGACAAATGTCGTCAACATAGCGCGAGTACCTGATCCCGAAACGAGCAAGCTCCGCCCTTACAGCCGGCTCCACCCTCCAAAAAACGAGGTTGGCCAAATGTGCGCTCGTGATGCCCCCTTGCGGAAGCACGCCATCTTTCACGCAAAGCGACGCAAGACAGCGAGAAACATCGTCAGAAAACCCGAAAAACTGAGACCAAACTTCATATACCAAGCACTGTCCAGTTGACGGAAAAAAACCCTGAATGTCCTCACTAATCAATATTTTTGAGTTGCGGTGCAGCAACGCATTGGTGCGATAGTCTTGCCCTTTTATGCTGCCAGTGAGGTAGCGAGGGAACGCCACCCTGTCGAGGATCGAAGATTTTATTCGCCGATGTATATCTTTCAACACCGGCTTCGCATCGAAGGTTTCCCTGAACGTTCCATCCGCTTTTTCAACTTTCTCAGCCACCCGATAGAGGGAGGATGCCCTCGCAGCAACCGCAAGGAGATGTGCGCTCGTCACACCGAGCGCACGTGACAGTGCCGCCATGCTTTCTATAGGAGCCGCGGTATATCTAGGAACCTCGATTTGGTTCATAAGTATCACTTAGCATCTCCAATGCAGCTCGGGCAAGCTGACCGGAGAGCTCCTTATCCATACCAGCAAGCTCATCTCGCTCAGATCCCAAAAAAAACAGAATCTCGGTAGGTATGCGCAACGCCCCGGCAATGCTCTTCAACGTAGATAGCGAGGGATCTCTCTGATTGCTTTCGAGCATCGAGAGATAGGAGATCGAGCAACCCGCAAGTCCAGCTAGTTCAGCCTGTGACAACGACCTACGAGTCCGACACATCTTAATAGCCTGACCCATATTCATAGTACCCACCAATATCAACTGTGGGGCTTGCTGTGACTTGGCTTAACGCCAGTGATCCATAAGATCAGTGATGTTGGTCACGATCCTCAGGACCGCTGCGAAGATGCGCAAAGCTCGGTCTTCGAGCTCTACACGCCGAACAGCTTCGCGGCGCTCGCACTGCTGCCTCAGCAGTTCGAGTACATCATCGAGTTCCGCCAGTACACCAGCATCGAGTTGGCTGTGATAGGTTTCGCGCAGCTTTTCGAGCGTTGCGATTGCTACCGCTAAAGCATCTTTCTGCATTTTGCAGCTCCTAGAACGCGGCGCCACCGCCGCTGTCCCATTTCGGCGTAGCCCAGCGTCCCTCACGGCAAATGAATCGAAAGGAGCCAACTCGATGCGCAAGCCCAACACCAGTCCCTTCGGCTAGAGGAAGTCCCGCCTGCCGTCCCACCTCGGAACGACGGCTCGGCTTCCTCGACGCAGCCGTCCCCGGCCGCGCACCGATACCTCTCTAACCCTGGACGCTAGAGCTACCCATTCCGCATCCTGCCGAATGGGTCAACGCACAACTGATTCCTCGACGTGATAGGAGAAATGCTATTGCTCACCTAGGCGATACGCCTAGCCTGCCCAAACAGTAGACCATGAAGCATCCTCGTACGCAAGCGAAATATTCACTTTTAGTGAAATTTAGAGCGGCATGTGTAAATTCGAAGCCAATAAAAAAGGGCTCAATCGAGCCCTGTCCTTACTCACTGATTCCATCGATCACTTCTTGCCGATGGGCTCGTGCTTGTCTTTGATCATCTGATAGTAGGTGCTCGCACCGGCCTTCGTCAGCTTCACCTCGGCGATGAACTTTTCGATGATGTCCTTCCGGGTCACGTCCTTGACGGTCCGCATCCGCTTGTAGATTTCGGTCGCCAGTTCCATCTTCGTCGGCGCGGCCGCCGTCGCCTGTGCCGCCTTCGCTGCGGTATCGTTCCCCGTCGAGGTCGAGGCTGCGTCCTGCTTCTGCTCGGCAGCAGTCGGCTTGCCAGCTTTCTCGTCCTTGCTCGTCGCACCTTGCTTCTGATCGACCATGATCACACTCCGTTCGTTGAAAGTGCGCCCAGGGTCCGGCAGATCGACCTTCGGGGCAACGGCGACAAGCAATCACGACGGACACGACGGCTACCAGCATGAACTCCGACGAGGAACAGTGACAGTTTTCACGTCACCCTCGTCCGCATCTCCCCTATCCCTTTGATCTACCGGGGATTTCCGAATCAGATCATCAGCTTTCTAGGATTCTGCCGTGGGGCCAACTTGCAGCTGGCCTCATCTTCGTCGCGCTCGCCTCGCACCCGACCGCCCCATGTTGTGGGTATGAACATCCAATCGAATGAAATCGCTTTTTAAACGATTAAACAATTTTTCTTGTTTTTGAAAAGTTTTATATAGAGAAGAAGAAATAGGAAAGTTCTTGAAAAAGGAGGAAATCGTTAAATCGTCTAGAGTGTTGCAATTTCACAACAACAGTGCAACGACATCACATGCCCCACGCGAGCCCAATCCGGCGCGAGGAATGCAACCAACGAAATGTGCTCAGCGAGCCGTCAGACAATGCGAACTAGCGGTTACAAATACCGCCATGCTGGGTGCGCATTCCCAATATTTGTAAACCCTCTATCACGCTGCAATCAAGTCTCACATACTCCGCCCGTGGCAGTTCCTTGGTTTACCAAGTTCGACGCCGGCTTGCAGCTCCGGATCGCCTCCGATAGAGTAGACCCCATCAAAGACACATCTGGCAAAAGACTCTTCGAAAAAAGAGGTTGCTCGACTTCATAGGTTGTTCAACTTCGGTCAACGCTGATCGATTCCCAACGCCGCTCCCGCATCATGGAAAATCAATGATTTCCGAGCGGAGAGGCTGGAATTTAGACATTCAGCGTTGCCTCGCTGGGGTACTCACCAGCATCGGGCCATGAGGTAATGTGACCGCCCGAGGGGATGCGCGTTCTGAGCGGTCCCCTGCCCAGTCATCTGGGTGGTGCAGTGAGACGTATCTTCGATCAAAAGCCCCGTTCAACCCGAACGGAATTTGGTCGATGGCGTCCGCTGCATGCAACCCTATCTCCTTGCTGCACGCCATTGACCCGTTAGCTGATTTAATGAGGTCATCCCATGTACTCCTCACGCACCATTGCCGCCGAACTCGCAGCTCAGCCGAACCAGAGTCTCGACCCGGCTCACACTGAAGATACCCCCACTGCCGATGCTAAGCGCGTCGATGCTCAGTCTCGTCCGCGCAAACAATACAAGCGCAAACCCCCTATTCCCGTCTCGGAATATAGCGTTTCATACACGCTTGACCCTGAACATCCCATTTGGCCGCTCGACAAAGACGGCATTGCCGACGGCGCTCCCTATCCGCTCTCCATGATCGCGGCCGGTGCTCTGGTGTTGTGTCCCAAACACCGCAAGCGTCACGGTGTCAGCAGCGCCGTCGGCTACAAGGGCGGCCCCGCCGAGGGCGTTCTCTGCCCGAGCTGCAAGCACATCTACTACATCGTGCCCGCAGCTTCGGAACAAGGTCTGGACGCATCCTCGTGACATTGGCTTTGCCAATCACCAACTTCACTAGCTGAACGAACTCGGGAGACAGCATCTATCCATATGCTTCTCTCGAGCATTTACTATGTATTCCTACATTATGATTATAGATCCTGTCAAAAAATACTCTGACCTCGCAGCGGAAGGTCTTGCTCCGCTCGCGATCCGCCCAAACGACAAGGCTCCCGCCACACAACACGGATTCAAAGACGCCAGCAAGGATCCCGAGAAGCATCAAGCGTGGGCGGCTGAATGCGACGCCTACAACGTTGCATACGCGACAGGTCCGGCGTCCGGTTATCTTCTCGTAGTAGATGTTGATGTGAAGAACGGAGACGTGGCAGGCCTCAAATCGATTCAACGCCTGGAAAAAGAACATGGCGCTCTCCCTCCCACCCGCAAGGTGTACACGCCATCTGGCGGGTATCACCTCCTCTACAGGTATCCTGAAAACCTGAAGGTGCCATGCAGGATCAATTTTCGCCCTCGCGTTGATGTAAAGGCCGAGGGCGGGTACTGTCTCGCCCCACCATCAGTCATCAACGGGGAACCATATTTTTACGAAGAACCCTTATTGCCGATTTCCCGCGCCCCTGCGTGGTTGCTTGAATTGTTGTGCTCGAACCCGGGCACGAAACCGCGCAAGCGGAAACAGGCCAGGTCAAAATCTGCAACCATCGGTAGCCGCAACGATTCCGTTGCGTTCGAGGGGTTCTCTCTGCTCAATGCGGGCCTGAATCCCGACCTGCTGGAAGAGGAACTGCTCGAATACAACGCCGCCAACTGCGAGCCGCCGCTGTCGGAATCTGAGGTATCACAGATTGCCGCAAACGTAGTCAGCTCGCACCAGAAGAATAACGATAACGTCCTGCGCGCGACCGACCTCGGTAATGCGCAGCGTATGTCGGAACGGTACAGCGAAACTCTCCGTTACGTCTCGGAGATGAAGCGCTGGCTCGAAAAAACGGAGTCAGGAGCGTGGCGTTTTATTGATGAGTTACGTGTGCTGCTGCTCGCCCGCGAAATCATTCCCATGATTCACGACGAGATACGCCGCCTTGCTCCCGGCAGTCGTCAGGAGATGACCCTTCACGCGAAATACACAGAAAGCAACAAGGCCCTCAAGGATGCCGTCGAGTTGTTCAGGTCCGAACCCTGCATTGCCATCTCGGCCAGCAACCTCGATGAAGGGGAATGGATGTTCCCCGCGAAGAACGGCCTCGTTGATTTGCAGACGGGCAAGTTCATGCCGATTGACCCAGCCCTGCATATTACGCAAACCGCCGGAGTGAACTTCGACCCTGACGCAACCTGCCCGTTATGGGAATCTTTCCTGCTTCAGATCATGAACGGGAACGTCGAGCTTGTAGAGTACCTGCGCCGTGCGATCGGATATACGTTGACGACACAGACAATAGAACAAGCCCTGTTCTTCGCTTACGGTAGTGGTGCCAACGGAAAATCGACCTTCCTCAATGTGCTTCGCGCCCTGTTCGGTGATCTGGGAGCACAGGCGAACGGAGATATGTTGCTTGATAAAAACGGGGGTGCAGCCATGTCGCAGAATGCAGCAAGCAGCGAAGTCGCACGCCTCGCCGGAAAGCGCCTGGTCGCCATGAGCGAAGTTGAAGAGGGTCGCCATTTCAGCGAGAAAACGGTGAAGTGGTATACGGGCGGCGAAGACATCACTGCACGCATGCTCTACCAGAATGCATTCTCCTTCAAGCCGCGCTTCAAGCTCTGGCTCGCCGGTAACTACAAGCCGACGATCAAAGGCAACGATCACGGTATCTGGCGTCGCATGAAACTGATTCCGTTCACGGTGACGATTCCGCCCGAGAAACGTGACTCCGACCTCGAACGCAAGCTGCGCGACGAACTCCCGGGCATCCTGAACTGGGCGCTCGTGGGCTGCCAACAATGGCGTGAGAACGGCTACAAGCTCAAGGAACCGGCGATCATCGCCAACGAAGTCTCTGAATACCGGGGAGAAATGGATGTCGTCGAAAGCTGGTTGTCGGAATTCACCCGGAATGATCCTGATGGCGAAATCCACTTCGGTGACGCCTACAAATTCTTCAAAGCATGGAGCGAGGCCGAATACAATTTTTCCTACGCCCGTAAGAGGTTCGGAATGATTTTGAAGGACAAGGGGTACACGCCCGCATCGAAACCCCATCGGGTCTATAAGGGCCTGAGGCTGATCGTAGATCTCGAATTCAACGAGCACACGAAAGCTTACGTCGGACACGAGTTCATCGATGAGGAAATCAAGCAGCGGCAGAAGGACTGGCAGACGAAGGTGCTCGCGGCAATGACCGATCTTGAGGAGGTGGAGCCCGCGTAACTCTGAACGGATCGTGTGTCGCGCACGGTCCGTTTTTTTCGTCCCCGGAGTGGACGAAAGCTGTTGTCATACCCCATCTCAGCCCGGATGGTGTTGCTCATTGACTACGTTTTGCAAGGAGCAACATCATGACGCTTATCCGTCGAAACAACAGCAAGAACTGGTACTACCAGTTCCAAATTCAGGGAAAAAAGTACTTCGGCTCGACAGGCACGCCGAACAAGACGAAGGCCGCTCAGGTCGAACGCGAAATGCGCAATCGCGCGCACGCCGAACAGTACCTCGGGGATGCGCAGCCCATCACGCTCAAGGATGCGCTGGAACAATATGTCGAGGCACGAAGCGAAACGTCCTATCACAGGAACATGTGCTCAATCATTCGAAAGACGCTCGGCTACAAGCTCCATCCGCGGACGAAGGCCAAGCTTCCCTGCTACGGCATGTCGCCTGACACGCTGCTGCATGAACTGACGACGCGCGATTTCGATCTTCTCGTTGGGAAGCGCAAGGCCGAGGGTGATAAGCCTGCGACGATCAAACATGAGATCGGACTGCTTCGCGCGACGATCAACGAGATGGCGAAGCTCGGATTCAAAGTCAGTCGTGAGATCGTTTTTCCAGAGCTTAGGACTTCGTATAGGCTTCGATATCTGGATTCTACCGACGAGTCGGCGTTATTGCGCGAACTCGATCCGGAACGGCTTAGAGCGCGTATAAACGCGTCTAAACCGCAAACACCTGAGATGACGCGAAATATGCAGGATAACTACGACATCACGGTTTTCCTGCTCGATACAGGATGTCGCTATTCGGAGGTTGCGAATATTCCGTGGTCGGCGATCAACATCGATGCCAGCACGATTAGTCTCTACCGGAGCAAGGTCCGGAACGAGGATGTGCTGCACATGACATCTCGCCTCGAAACGATCCTTCGTCGCCGGTGGGAAGAACGTCGGACTGGTCAACGATACGTCTTCGAAGACCGCACTGGCAACGAACGCGGCTACAGCACGAAATCGATCAAGAAGGCAATCGAGCGTGCCGGGCTTAACGATCCTGCTCTCGTCAAGGAACGTGGCGGGCGCGTCACTCTGCACACGCTCCGTCACACGTTCGCGAGCAAGCTCGTCAAGGCGGGCGTCAGTCTCTATGAGGTGTCGGTCCTGCTCGGCCACAGCGATCCGAAGATGACGCAACGCTATGCCCACTTAAGCCCGAACGATGCCAGTCGCAAAGCGGTCAAGGTTATCGATTCGTTGCTCCAATCACCTTGAATATTGATCCGAGATCGGCCCCGGTGTATACATCAGCAAACGCTCTGTTACACGCACATCGGGGTTACTCATGCTGACTGACATCGGCGAATACATCGTCGGGGCCTACCTGCAACTGAGACTCGATTGCGACGTGGTCGACTATAACGTACGCCCTCCCGGTGGTGGGCTTCCTGGCCTTGAGGAACTGGATGTCGTCGGACTGAACCTGAAGACGAGGACCGCCTACCTCTGTGAAGTCACGACGCACATTCGAGGGCTTCAGTACGGAGCCCAACGCGCAACCATTGAACGCGTACGGAAGAAGTATCATCGGCAACAGCAGTACGGCGCGAAGTATCTCAGCGATTTTTCACGGGAGCACATGTTTTGGTCGCCCGTCGTGCCGACAGGATTCTTGACCGATAGTCTGTCTGAGCTTGCCGGTCTGCAATGCGTGATCAACGGCGAATACAAGCGTCGAATTGGGGAACTTCAAGCCCTAGCTGCCGACACAACACACGATGCGCGTAACCCGGTATTTCGCATGCTACAGATACTCGCTCACCTGCGAGATTAGGCGCGTTCCCCGGCACCCTACGCGATCGAAAAAAGGACCCGTTTCATACCTTATAGAAGGCGTACAGAACCTGAATTCGCGAGTGGAGATCCGCTCCGTCGTCGCAGGCCACGGCTTCCCTTCGAACAATCTCTCGAATTCCATGTTCGAAATCTCAGCACGCGATTACGCGACCCGCGCCAGTATCCGCCGTTGCGCCTGATATTGGACGCTCTGCGCGTCACCCTGCAACTCTTCCAAAGCTTTCATCAAAATGTCCTGATACAGCGGTAGCAACGCCTCCAAGCGTTCGGCGATTCCTGCGTCGCTCGCCAGATTGTTCACGAGCCGCTGATACCCGTCGAAGCCGAACATCCTTTCCCGGATGGGCCGAAGCACGCACCGTCGATTGTCATTTTGCTCATCGGTCATGTCGATGTAGCCGAAGTGCTTAAGGTCGAACGCCGCCCCAATCACTTGTGCGTGACTGCCGCCGAGAATGCAACTCAACTCGTGCAGGGTCATGCCAGGAAATGTATTGACCAGGCCGAGTGCTCGCGCGGCCATCGGCGTTATCTGCAATGCACTTGCGAGTGCCGAAGCACGGCAACCGTCATAGGCTGCCATGAAGGCGTGAAACCGAGACAGCGAATTGTTTGTGGTCATAGTTCGTTGATTTTTCTGGATTGATCGCTTGCCTAACGGCCTTCGTTGTCATCCCCGACCGCTCAGGCATCCACTGCACGATACGTCAACCTCTCGACAAATTCAACCATATTGGAATATATCATTCCAATATGATCGTTCATCGCAATCGGAATGAAGACGACCATATCGTCTTATGACTACCCGCCCTACCTCGCTCCCCGACGATGCCCAAGACGCGCTGCTTGCTGCTCGTGTCGGGACCGCCATTGCAGAACAACGACGCGCACGCGGTCTGACTCAGGCCAAGCTCGCGGAGATGATCGATCTGGAACAGGAGGCGATTAGTCGATGGGAGCGCGGCACGAGGATGCCGACCTTGCATCGGCTCCAGCAGCTTAGTGACGCGTTAGACTGCTCCGTAGATCAGCTATTGCAGCGTGGGTCGAAACGGCCGGACGACCAACTGGCTATGATTGCGGATGCTCTCAGTGGATTGGATGGCGACGAGCGGGAACTCGTGGTGAATTTCGTCCAGCAGCTTGCCGACATGCTCAGGGCCAAGCATCCGGCCAAGAGCAAGCGGCGCAAGTAACAATCAAGTCTTGCAGCGACAAACGTTGCATTCACTCGGATCATATTGTTCCCATGCCTGATCTTTCAAACTATACGGGCAACCCGCCGAATGCGTTCGCACTGAGCGTCATCCATGCGCTTGAAGCTGCCGGCTTTACTATCGCTCCCACGATGCAGGGTCCGAATGACCAGAGAAAGACTCTGCGTATCACTTGGCGCGGCGTGCACGTCGGGAATATGCACGAGGATCTCTGGGGGCATAATCCCCCTTATGCTTGCTTGTACCGGTTCGAGAAGAAGCGCGCCAAGGCTCCCCCGAACTTCGATAAGGCCGAGTTCGCCCTGCAACATGGGTGTGACCCGAATCTATTGCAGGTCAATAGTGACTACAGCGGTTCGTATCTTTGGGTCCAGGACGAAGCGACGTGCCTGCTTCTGATGCAAGACTGGGCGAGAAAGATCGACGAAGAAAATCGACTTGAGTCGGATTGGTCCGAACCAGAATTGAGAGCCTCCGTCGTCGCGTATCTCGACATGGCACGTCGGCTCCGGAACGGGCAATCCGTTGTAAAGAAGCAGGTCTATCGAGACCTCTCCGCGAGAATTGGCCGGTCCGAGAAGTCGTGCGAATACCGGATGCAGAACATCTCCCATGTCTTAGCTCTCATGGGACGGGACTGGATACCCGGCCTCCCACCGGCAAAGAACGTTGGGGTGAGGGTCACTGCGCAGATAGAAACGCTCATCTGCGAACTGGAAGGCCGCCACGAACCGCCGAGGGCTACCGAAGCAGCTACGGTCGCCAAGCTTCGCAAGACGCTGAAGCAACGCCCCGCAGGAAGCAAAACGCCCCAAAAAACTACATCGACCACGACCAGTATCGTACGGGATCCGCAGGTCAAAGCATGGGTACTCGAGCGAGCAAATGGGATATGCGAGGCGTGCGACCAACCGGCTCCGTTTATCGGCGCAGACGGCTTCCCATTTTTGGAGGTCCATCATCTCCGCCGACTTGCGGACAACGGATCGGATAGGCCAGAGAACGCCGTCGCCGTTTGCCCGAACTGCCATCGGCGACTTCACTTCTCAGAAAATGCTCGCGCGTACCGAGAAACGCTCTACGGAAAAGTGTCGGAGCTGGTGCGCGAGTAGATAACTCAGGAATAGGGTGTGCGACCGCTGTATGTTGTCCATGCCAATTCGATGAACCTCTCGTCCACCTTGCCTGCCTCGAATCCTGGAACGTCTTCGAGAAGCAACCGCAGTTTCTCTATGAAATCTGCTCGCGAGAGGTCGCCGCCGAAATCGTCACACACCGCCGCAGCCAGCTCGCAAATCTGCTCGTTGGTCAACGTCGGGAAATCGTTGGGGTATTGGGTGTCATTCATGCCGCCACCGTCTCCTGATTCGCGGTCGCCTGCAACTGGGCGACAACAATCAAGGCCCCTCACCGATGTACAATCGGCCTACGTCAACAACATGCGGGGCGGCAATGAATGCGGATGGCAATCCCGGTAATGACGTAAGCCCAACTGATTCAGCCGTTGACCAGATCCGAACCGAGCTCGAAAAACTGAATCCGAGCACGAAACGACGAATTCTCGAGAAATTCGCTCTGGCGGCACTCGGCAGTATTCCTTGGGTCGGTGGATTCATCAGCGCACTGGCGAATGTCAAGACCGAGGAACCCGGTTTGCGAACATCGTCGCTTCAGACTCAATGGCTAGAGCAACATCAAGCCAAGATGGAAACGCTGAGCGCGACCATGCAGGAAATTGGTCGGCGGTTCGAGGCAATTGGCGAGGAAATCGACGAACGTCTAGCGAGCGAAGAATATCTCGACATTGTCCGCAAGGCTTTCCGCGCTTGGGACAAAGCCGACACAGAAGAAAAGCGGCGCTACGTGGCGAATCTGGTTACAAATGCTGCCGGGACGCGGTTATGCTCAGATGACGTGGTTCGGCTCTTCATCGATTGGTTGGACGGCTATCACGAATCACACCTTGCCGTCATTCGCGAGATTTTCAAGAACCCTGGCTCGACGCGATTTGACATCTGGAGCGCAACGTACGGCGACCTGGTCCGGGAGGATTCAGCGGAAGCAGACCTATACAAGCTGCTGATCCGTGACCTCAGCACTGGCGGCGTCATTCGCCAGGCGCGCGACACCAACGCCGACGGCCAATTTTTGCGCAAGAGATCGGTTAGAAAACCGGCGGTCGCAGGGAACGCAACGATGGAATCTGCATTCGAGGACACGAAGCCGTACGAACTCACCGAGCTTGGTAGTCAATTCGTCCATTATTCGATGAATGAGGTCGTCCAACGCGTATCGGGCTAGCGTTCGGTCCCTCAGTGCCGCAATGCAGCGGTAGCATTCTCACCTGTCCAGTAGAGAAACCAAAATCTATGTGAGGTGATCAACCTCGAATGATGGGCCCGAACTGCTGCATGACCCCAGGACGATTTGTTACATATGTGTGCTCGGCTAGCAGCTTGAAGAGCACCAGCCGTACATCGTCACTCGACGCGTTCGGCAGTTGCGCAGACAGGCGGTCGCACACCTCATCGACAATCCTCTTGCAATCGTCCCGGAGATTGGCAGCGTTGTCAGCGGGCACCGGCCCGATATCAGCGCGTCGCAGAGTTAAAGTGTTGAGTAAAAAATGTTGTCTCAACTGCGCCAGAGCCTGTTCTCGAGAAGCATTCAAGTATTGCGCCAAACCGACCTCTGGAGTAAACGGCAAGAAGGAAATGGCCCGTCGCTCGTCCCTGTAAATGCGAACGATATCTTCAGCGCGGGCCGCGTCCAATGTCGCCTGAGCGTCTGCGTCCAGCACAACGAATGCTCGCGTTATAGCGGGCAGTAACGGTCTCTGGCGGGTGAAAAAGCGCAGCACGTTGGTTATTCCCCCTACTGGAACAACGCTGACGCTAGGGACCAGCGAGTTAATCTGGTATTGGTCGGCGATGAAGCGGCGTGCAAGTTGCTCAACAATAGCTCGTGCAGCATCGTCCTCAACATATATCACCACGTCTGAAGCGGCTTCCTCCCGATAGGCCAACGCACCAAGCACAAATGACGGAAAGCACCGCGCAGTACACGACACCGCTCCGTCTCCGTCCGCTTGGAGAAGCAGTATCCGATCACGTGGAGCCTGCTTAATCAAGGTTGACGAATGTGTCGAAACAACGATCGTGAGGTTTTTGTCGTCCGCAATTTGTTGAAGGTATCTAAGCAGTTCAGCTTGTGCAGTTGGATGCAGCGCCAGCTCAAGCTCATCGACGAGGATTAGGGATCCTTGTCGGCAATCGGCTAACATCCGCAGAAGCTTTAAAATGCATAGCTCTCCCAAGCTAAGGTTTTTCTCTGAAAAGTAATGCTTACCTTGCTTATTCCCCGTAGGGAGCTCCAGAAGAAATGCTTGGTTTCCAACACCTTTGCGGACGTTGATTGTCTTCAACACATCGAACTTAGCGCTAGAAAATATCTGATTCGCGGCAGTGATAAGCTCCTGCGGAGCCGCCCTAACCTTCCTCGGCGAAAAGTCCTCTTTCCTCGGCTCTATCCGGTCCGCGTTTGCAGCGACGTAAACGACATCTGGATAACCAAGCGTCTCCAACACTCTACTATTCGCCCTTGGGGTTGGCACCCATCGCTCTGTACGGTATGTGTACGTCACCGCACCACCAGGAGTCTCATATGTTACAGACGCGCCCTCGTACGAGTCGAGGCGATCGGACATGCGCGAGGCTGGAAAATGGATCGGAAATGCGTTGCTAAAACCGATTCGTCGCAGGCATCCCAGCAACGACGTTTTTCCTGTCCCATTGGCTCCGGTGAGTAACCAGACACCGCGTCGAGGTATTTCGAACTCAAGATTCGATATGTGCCGAAGATTCTTTATCGTGATTTTGCGTGGCATTGGGTATTTCCTCTGATCCCCGTAGGCCCGGCACAGTATAAACTCTCTCGGCAAGCTTTCCCGCAATGAGCAAGCCCTGCACTCTGCGCTAGACTTGTCCAAAACATGCAACGCGCACCGACCAATGACTGATAACGGCAGCATGTAGCTGAACTACGCCAGCGACGCCACCGCTCCAGCATCGAGCGATGCCAGTTTCGCTGCCAGCGCCCAAATCCTTCCGCTTGCCATCCCCACCCAAACCCCTGTAGAATCACGCGTTCTGCGGGCGTCGTATAATGGCCATTACCTCAGCTTCCCAAGCTGATGACGTGGGTTCGATTCCCATCGCCCGCTCCACTTTCCGGCTGCACGGCAGCCTGCGCATGAGCCGCCTCGTCGAAGGCGGCTTTTTTGTACCATGCGCCGAATCGCCCGGCAGCACTGCTGCGCAACAGGTCCTCGCCCGAACCGAGCCTTTCTCTGTACCGATGATGCACGACGATCCGAACGAAGCCGGCCTGCCGCCGCACAACGACGCCATTCCTGACGAAACTGCCGAAGGCGCCGACGAAGTCAACCCGCTGCACCACCGCCGCATCCGCAGCTTCGTGACGCGTGCCGGCCGCGTGTCGACCGGCCAGCGCCGCGCACTCGACGAATTCGGCCCGCGCTTCGTGGTCCCGTATGCGCCGGAGATGCCCGACTGGGACGCGATCTTCGGCCGCAGCGCACCGCGCATCCTCGAGATCGGTTTCGGGATGGGCGCGTCGACCGCGGAAATCGCCGCGCACCGCCCGAGTGACGATTTCCTCGGCGTCGAGGTGCACGAGCCGGGCGTCGGCGCGCTGCTGAAGCTGATCGGCGAGCAGGGTCTGTCGAACATCCGCATCATCCAGCACGACGCGGTCGAGGTGCTCGAGCACATGATCGCGCCGGCAAGCCTCGACGGCGTGCACATCTTCTTCCCCGATCCGTGGCACAAGGCGCGTCACCACAAGCGCCGGCTGATCCAGCCGCCGCTCGTCGCGCATCTCGCGTCGCGCCTGAAGCCCGGCGCGTACCTGCACTGCGCGACCGACTGGCAGAACTACGCGGAACAGATGCTGGAAGTGCTCGGCGCGGAACCGACGCTCGAAAACACCGCTGCCGATTACGCACCGCGCCCGGACTACCGCCCGGTGACGAAATTCGAACGGCGCGGGTTGCGACTCGGCCACGGCGTGTGGGACCTGGTGTTCCGCAAGCGAGCAGACTAAGCGCGCCCCCGCCCCGCGCAGAATAAAGAAAGCCCGACCGGCATTTCACGCCGGTCGGGCTTTTTTCATAAAGCGGCGCATCGGCCCCTCGCCGGCTTCACGCCCAGTTCAGCCACCCGCTGTAACCCACCAGCAACACGAACAACCCGAACGCGATCCGGTACCACGCAAATACCGTGAAATCGTGCGTCGCGACATAGCGCAGCAGCCAGCGCACGCACACGAACGCACTGACGAACGCCGCGACGAGCCCGAGCGCGAACAGCCCGAGCGAATCGACGGTGAACGCCTGCCAGTCCTTCACGGTTTCGTAGAGCGTCGCGCCGAAGATGATCGGGATCGCGAGAAAGAACGAGAATTCGGTGGCCACGCGGCGGTCGAGCCCGAACAGCATCCCGCCGATGATCGTCGAGCCCGAGCGCGACATGCCCGGCACCAGCGCGAAGCACTGCGCGATTCCGACCTTGAGCGCATCGAGCGGCGTCAGCGCATCGACCGACATCACGCGCGGCGGCTCGCTGCGTTCGCGCTGCCGCGCCTCGGCCCACAGGATGATCGCGCCGCCCACGACGAGCGCGAACGCGACGGGTACCGGCGAAAACAGCACGGCCTTGATCTTCTTCTCGAACAGGAGACCGAGCGCGATCGCGGGAATCGTCGCGATCACGACGTTCAGCGTGAAGCGTTGCGCATCGGGCCGGCTCGGCAGCCCGGACACGACGGACACGATCCGTTGCCGGTATTCCCAGCAGACCGCGAGGATCGCGCCGAACTGGATCACGACGTCGAACGTCTTCGCGTGCGAATCGTTGAAATTCAGGAAGCTGCCCGCGACGATCAGGTGACCGGTGCTCGACACCGGCAGGAATTCCGTCAGCCCCTCGACGACGCCGAGGATCAATGCCTTGCAGATCAGGATCCAGTCCATCCGTGGCCCAACTCCGAAATGGTCGAAAGAAAAGGCCACTCGTGCGCGCGCGGCCCGCCCGGCCGTGCGCGCCCCGTCGTCACTTTTCGACGATCGCCACGCGTATGCCGTTTGTAAGGATCGTAATTGTACCGGGTTCGTAGTTCACCCCGGCAAATTGCAGTTGTTCCGGCTTGAACGTGTAGATCGGGTAGTTGGTCAGCAACTGCGTCGCGAGCAGCCCGGCGGCGGCGCCGACCTGCTGCGCGTACATCTGCGCGTCGCCGTCGAGCACGAGGCTGTCGACGGCCGGCGCCTTCAGCACGACCGAGCGGCTCGGCGCGTCGTACGCGAGCTGGCCCGACACGGTGAACTTGCCGCTGACGGGCCCGCGCAGGAACGGGCTCGCGAAATTCGCGTCGAGCTGCACGGCCACGCGGTTCTGGTCGGGCAGCAGGTTGACGGCCGGGTTCGCGAGCGACACGTCGACGACCTGCGCGACCGTCTTCTGGTAAGGAAACTTGCGCGCGACGGCCTTCTGCACGTCGCCGCGCGAGAACGTGTAGTGATCGGGGATGAACGGGAACGTCGACGCGCACGCGGCAAGCGATACGCACACGCCGACGGCGCCGACAGCGGCAGCGAGAAAACGGCGCCGGCCGGGCGCGCGAGGGACGGTCATGCTGATTTCTCTCCTGGATGCGCCGGCCGCGTCGCGGCCTCGAGGCGCGTGAGCCACGCGAGCGCGTCGTCGCGCGACGCGCCGCACATGTCGGCGGACGGCTGCAGCCCGGAGCAGCACGCGGGGCGCTCCGGCCGGCCGAAGATCATGCAGCGCAGGTCGTCGCCGAGCTGCACGCAGCGCACGCCGGCCGGCTTGCCGTCGGGCATGCCCGGAATCGGGCTGGAAATCGACGGGGCGATGCAGCACGCGCCGCAGCCCTCGCGGCACGCATGCGGCGGCGGGGTTTCGGCGGGCACCGGGCGGACAGGCATTTCGACGGACACTCGGCTCTCTCGACGAACAACGAAAAACGGTGCGGCAACCGGACGCGGCGTCCGGCAGCCCCACCCCGCATTGTGCCATCGCCGGCTGCGACGTTATTACACAATGCGGCCCGATCGCGCGTTCATATACTCGAAAGCATCTAAAAAAGCGCGAGACCGTCATGCATTCTGGTTCTGCCGACACGATGTTCCGTCCCGATTTGCTCACGAAATACGGCGCGAACGGGCCGCGCTATACGTCGTACCCTACCGCACTGCAATTCCGCGACGATTTCGATCCGGCCGATTACGTCCGCGCGGCGGGCGACCCCGGCGCGTCGTCGAGCGACCTGTCGCTGTACTTCCATATCCCGTTCTGCAACACCGCGTGCTTCTACTGCGGCTGCAACAAGATCGCGACCAACAACCGCCGCCGCGCGCGCCCGTATCTCGACCAGCTCAAGCGCGAGATGGCGCTGCAGGCCGCGCTGTTCGATCCGTCCCGCCCCGTCACGCAACTGCACTGGGGCGGCGGCACGCCGACCTTCCTGTCCGACGACGAAACGGCCGAGCTGATGGCGGCCACGCGCGAGCATTTCGCGCTCGCGCCGGACACCGACGCCGAGTTCTCGATCGAAATCGACCCGCGCACGGTCACGCCGGCGACGCTCGTTCATCTGCGCACGATCGGCTTCAACCGGCTGAGCCTCGGCGTACAGGATTTCGACCCGGCCGTGCAGCAGGCGATCAACCGCATCCAGCCGCTCTCGATGACCGCCGACCTGCTCGGCGCCGCGCGCGCGACGGGCTTCCATTCGGTGAGCGTCGACCTGATCTACGGGCTGCCGCACCAGACGGTCGCGGTGTTCGCGCGCACGCTCGAAACGATCATCGAACTCGCGCCCGATCGCCTGTCGGTGTTCGGCTACGCGCACATGCCGCACCTGTTCAAGATGCAGCGGCAGATCGACGATGCGGCGCTGCCGCCGCCGGAAACGCGCATCGCGCTGCTCGGCCTCGCGATCGACATGCTGACGTCGGCCGGCTACGTGTACATCGGGATGGACCACTTCGCGCGGCCGTCCGACGAGCTGGTGCGCGCGCAGCGCAACGGCACGCTGCAGCGCAATTTCCAGGGCTACAGCACGCGCGCGGATACCGACCTGCTCGGCTTCGGCGTGTCGTCGATCGGCAAGGTCGGCGACGTCTACGCGCAGAACGCGAAGGACCTGCCCGCGTACGGCGCCGCGCTCGACGCGGGCCGGCTGCCGATCGCGCGCGGCGTACGGCTCACGCCGGACGACCGGCTGCGCCGCGACGTGATCACGCAACTGATGTGCAACCTCGCGCTACCGTTCTCGCATGTCGAGGCCGCGCACGGCATCCGCTTCGCCGATCATTTCGCGCGCGAGCTCGATGCGCTGCGCCCGTTCGAGCGCGACGGGCTGCTGACGATCGCAGGCGACCGGCTGACGATCCATCCGGCCGGCCGGATGGTCGTGCGCAACATCGCGATGGCGTTCGACGCGTATCTCGGCCAGACGCCGCGGCAGCGCTACTCGCGCACGGTTTGAGGCCGGTTCGCACGGCAAGGGGCGGTCGCGGGCCGCACGCGGTCGGCCGGTTTGATAGAGTGTGAGGCTTACATCCGCTTCGCCAG